>CAMLEQ010000075.1 GCA_946479015.1 uncultured Gemmatimonadota bacterium
CCCGCGCTCACATCCCGGCTCGGGCTCGCTCACGACGGTGGGATGGTGAGCGTCACCTGGTCCCCAGGCGTCACCGTGATCTCATCGCTCACCGGCGTGCGGTTCCCGCCCACCGGATCGGCGAGGAAGCGCAGCGGCGTGTTCCCCCGCACGAGGTAGCTCGGAATCGTGAACATGGTGGTCTGGTTCCCCGTCGCCATGCCGAGCCGGATCCGCTGCCCGCCGGCGATGATGAAGATGTCCATGTCCGCGAACCCCTGGTTCTCCACCTTCAACGTGGTCTTCTCGGACCGCGTCGCCTCCTCCGTCCCCGGCGCGGCGGCGTTGTGCCTGCACGCGACGGCCCCCCCCCCCACCAGTGCCGAAAAGACAATCCGGACCGCGATCCGCACCGCCCCCTCCGTGTGTGTGTTGCGCCCCACGTCATCGGAAATCGCCCGAGCCCCGCGGCGCCGCCATCGGCGCCGCTCGTCGATGCCTGTTGATACCCCTCACCAGCTCGCCGGATTCGGCGCCCCTTCCTCCCCCTCACGCAGGGGCGCGGCGAGCCCGCCGCCGTGCGTGCCGTCGGGACGATCGAACTCGCGAGACTCCCCGCGCCGGTCCCGTGTCTGCTCCCGCTCGGTGGACGCGTACTCCGTGCCCGCGAAGCTGCGGCCGTGCATCACGTCCTCCCCGTCGCGTGCGCCGCTGCGCCGCGGCTGAGTCGTGCGCCGCTTCGCCGAACTGCCTTTCGCCGAGCTTCCTTTCGCCGAGCTGCGTTTCGTGCGGCTTCGTTCCTGCTTTCGTCCCTTGGCCATGGCTCCTCCATGCGTTCGGACCGTGCGCCCCCGACCGTGATCCTCACGCCGGGGTGCCGTGCCCAAGGGGGCAACATGCGCACCGTGCGGCGGCATCGACGCCGAGATCGGCGCTCCACCTGTCGCCGTGCCGCGCGCCTCACCGAAACCCCTCGGCGACACCGCGCGTAGGGCTCGTGTACCTGCTTCGCTTGCGGCGCGGAGGCTCGCGGCTGGCAAGCACAGGAGGCGCTCCTCATGGATCGGCGCTCCAGGATCTGGCTGGTGCTGGCCGTGCTCTTCACTCTGATCAATGCGGCAGGCGCGGTGTTCGCCGCTGCGCGGAGGGAAGTGCTCCACACCAGCGTGCACGTCGCGCTGACGGCCCTCGGCGTCTGGCTCGTGTGGCTGCTCGCTCCGGGGCACGGCGTACGCCGCCTCTGGCGCAGGAAGCCCGTCATGCCCGGTGAGCTCTCCGACCGCCTGACGAACCTCGAGCAGGCGGTCGACGCCGTCGCGATCGAGATCGAGCGGATCGGCGAGGGGCAGAGATTCATCGCGCGCTCGTTCACCGAGCACGCCCCGCCACGAGCAGCGGGTGGCGATGCCGGAGCGCCCGTCGCCCGAGAGGCACGGGACGGCGGGCTGCCCCCCCGCGCCGACTCGCCCGACGCCCGCGGAGGCCGCTAGGCGCGAGGGCCGGCCGTCGCGGGCGCGCGTGTCACGTCCCGCCGTACCACTCGTAGCCCTGGTCGGACCAGTAGCCGCCGTTGCGCTCCGGGAGGAAGGCGATTCGCGTGAGGTACTTCGTGCACTTGTAGCCGAGCTTCACCGGGGAGTGCAGCCGCGCGGGCGCGCCGTGGCCGGCACCGAGCCAGTGGCCGTCCATGCCGTAGGCGACGAGCGTCTGGGGGTGCATCGCGCTGTCCATGTCCCAGCTCTCGTGATAGCCGTCGTCGAACGACTGGAAGTCGACGTACCCGGCGCCGGGCTGCACGCCGGCGGCGCGCGCCAGCTCGCTCACCCGCACCCCCGTCCACTCCGCCACCGCCGTCCACCCCTCCACGCAGTAGTGGTTCACGCGCTGGGTGATCGAGCGCATCCCCGCGAGCTCGGCGAGGGTGAGGCGCAACGGCTGCCTGACGAGTCCCGTGACCTCGAGCGTCCACCGTCCGCGCGCGCGCTCGTCCCACACCGGCACGGAGCGGGAGACGAAGTAGCGGGGGAAGGCGGCCCCCGCATCGCGCGCGCCGCCCGCCGCACGGTCCATCGCGGTGTGGCGGAACAGTAGTCCGCGCTCCACCTTCTCGTTCGCGTGCTCGGCGGCGCGCAGCAGCCCCTGCGCCGCCTGCGGCCCATCGGAGTCGCACGCCGCCAGATAGGCGGCCGACACCGACAGGCCACTCAGCGTGAGAAATCGGCGACGGTTCATGTGGGGTGGACCTCGGTGGCCGCGGCATCGTGCCGCGGCGGGCGCAGGTGGTAGAACGGGCGCGCGTTGCGCGCCTCGGGGGAGGTGGACTCGTCATAGCCGCCCGTGATGATCGACCGGAGCGAGTACGGGTCCACCGCGAACACCATGAACACGTGCCCCACCGCGAGCGCGACGAGGGCGAGCATCACCAGGAAGTGCCAGTAGCGCGCCCATACGAAGCCGCCGAGCAGGTGCGTGAGCGGCGCGAGCTGCACCGGCTTCCAGATCGCCAGCCCGGTGAGCACGGCGAGCGCGCTCAGCACGGGCAGGGAGAAATACGCGAGCTTCTGGAGGGCGTTGTGCTTCCCCTGGTGCGGGTGGTCCCGGCGCACGGCGAGGTAGAACTTGACCATCTCCCACGCGTCACGCGCGTCGCCACGACGCGGGACGAGGTCGCGCCACTCGCCGTGCAGGAAAACGAAGCCGAGATAGACCAGCCCGTTCACGACGAGCAGCCACATCGCCGCGAAGTGCCAGTGGCGGGCGCCGGCGAGCCAGCCGCCGAACGTGAGCCACGCGGGAGCGGGGTGGTGCGCGAGCGGCCAGCAGCAGAAGCTCTCGCCGCGGCGCGCGAACGCGGGATACGCGTTGAAGATCCGCAGCCCGCTCCCCACCATGATGGCGAACGCGACGACGTTCACCCAGTGGGTGAGCCGGACCACCCAATGGTTTCGCTTCATGCGGCGGCCCTGGGTGAGAGTGATCGGCGCCCCCGGAGATGGGGGCGTGATTCGATGGAAACTACGCGGCGGGGGAAATGGTGCCCAGGGGCTCTAGGACCTGGTGGCTGGACCACCGAACGACGCGTGTCGCGTGTGGGGAACTGACGGAAAGAGGAGCTAGGTAGAGCGCGTGTTGGGCCGGATGTAGGTGGACTCTCTCTACATCCCGCCCCACAGGCGCTCTACCCACCCCCTCTCGCCTACGACCGCCCTCTACACGCCACACGCGTTGTCTGGTGGTCCAGCCACCAGGTCCTGTCTCCTCCGAGGTTCACCGGTCCTTGCCGATCCTCGTCGGCCCCCACGCCGGCGCATCGCTCGCGGGGAAGGACTCCTGGGACGCTTCATCCACGATGGCGTTGGTCGCGACGGTGGCGAGGACGTCGAGCAGCTTCGCGCAGAAGTCGCGGATGTCATCCGCCGAGCGCGCGGTCAGCAGGTGCTGGTCCACGGCGGTGCTTCGCTCGGACAGGGTGCCGCCCGCGGCGCGGAGCTCGTCGCGCAGCTCCGACGGGGCAGCGAGGGTGCGTCCGCGAACCACGCCCGCCGCCACGAGCAGACTCACCCCCTCCGCGATCGCTGCGACCGGCCGATCGAGCTCCATCACCTCGCGCACGAGCCGCACGGCATCGGCGTGCGCGCTCAACGTGCGGATCGCCTCCGCGCCGCCGGGGATCACCAGCGCCCCGAGCTCCTCCACTCGCGCCTGCGCGAGCTGGAGGTCCACGGGGACCGCATCGCCTGGCTCGCCATCCTGGCGCGTTCGCAACGGTCGCGCGTCGGGCGCCAGCACCCGCACCGTGGCGCCGGTGCGCCGCGCCGCATCGAGAGGGGCCTCGAGCTCCAATTGCTCCACGCCGTCGGCGGCGAGGATCGCCACCGACATTCCTTCGAGTGGCAACGTCATGTCCGCGCTCCTCACGCGTGTCGGTCGGTTTCGTCGTTCGGCGACGGGCCGTGCTTCCGTTCGTCGTGCTTGCGGCGCAGCTCGGCTGCGGCCGGGTTCTCCCCGTGCTTCGGGATCTTTGCCTCACGCGGATGTGGCTTCCCGGTCTCGGCGAGCTGCTCCTTGTCCTGCTCGCGGATCTTCTCATCCGCGTCGCGTGTCTTGTAGTCGGTCGCCCCCGCTTCGCCGGGGTCGATCTCGTATTGATCCGGTCGTTTTCCGCCCATGTGCACCTCGGGATCGTGTCCGTTCCCACTCGTGCGTCACGAAGCGTGCCGCCAAGCGCGGCCGGCGAGGCGATCGTGCCGCAGTCCGCCGAACGTCGTCCGGCCCGATCGTTGCACCCCGCGCCACTCCGACGACCGAGGACATCGAGGCACGGGAGCAGCTCGCTCCCGCATGGAGGACGCATGGCGGAGAAGAAGAAGTTGCGCGCCTCCCCGGCGGTGAAGGAGACGTCGCGGGGAGGAGGTCGAGGGACGGCACAGGGACGCGAGGGAGACACGCGCGCCGAGACCCGCGCCGTCCCGAAGAAGGCGCAGCGACACGCGGACGAGAAGCACGAGCAGCAGCAGCAGCAGCAGAAGCAGCAGAAGCAGCCCCAGGGACAGTCGGGCACGAAGGCGCAGCAGCCCGCGGCGATGAAGGAGCCGGCGCCACCGTATCCGCAGCAGCACCAGGCGCACCCCGGGATCGAAGCGGAGATCGAGCCGCGCCCGCGCTACGAGGCGCCCGCCTACAGGGCGGCCGGGAAGCTCGAGGGGAAGACCGCGCTCATCACCGGCGCGGATTCCGGCATCGGTCGCGCCGTCGCCGTGCTCTACGCGCGCGAGGGGGCGGACGTCGGGATCGTGTATCTCCCGCAGGAGGAGGAGGACGCGCGCGAGACGCAGCGCGCCGTGGAGCAGGAGGGGCGACGGGCACTCCTCATCCCGGGTGACGTCACCGACCCGGAGTTCTGCGAGAACTCGGTGGAGCGCGTGCTCCAGGAGTTCGGCAAGCTGGACATCCTCGTGAACAACGCCGGGTTCCAGCAGCACCAGGAAAGCATCGAGGACATCTCGTACGACCAGTGGGATCTCACCTTCCGCACGAACATCTTCGGCTACTTCTACATGGCGAAGGCGGCCGTGCCGCACCTGAAGCGCGGAAGCGCGATCGTGAACACCGGCTCGGTCACCGGCATCGAGGGCTCCAAGGGGCTCCTCGACTACTCGGCGACCAAGGGCGCCATCCACGCGTTCACGAAGTCGCTCGCGCAGATGTTGGTCGACAAGGGGATCCGCGTGAACTGCGTGGCGCCCGGCCCGGTGTGGACCCCGCTGAACGTGGTGGACAAGCCGCCGGAGAAGGCGTCGAAGCACGGTGCCACGACCCCGATGCACCGCCCCGCGCAGCCGGAGGAGATCGCCCCCGCCTACGTGTTCTTCGCCTCGGAGCCGGACTCCAGCTACGTGACGGGGGACGTGCTTCCGCTGCTCGGCGGGGAGACGGTCTAGGGGCTGGGGGTCAGGGGCCGGGGGTCAGGGGGATTCTGGGAGTGGCGGGGTGCGGGGGGCGTAACGGCGAAACACGTGACGCGGAAGTGCGACGGGGCGCCGGCATGCTGCCGGCGCCCCGTCGCGTTCCTCTCCCGAGTCCCGATTCCCGAGTCCCCCCCGGCCCCCAGCCCCCGCCCCCCAACCCCTATATTGTCCCATGCGCCCCGGCCCGCTTGCCGACCTCACCGTCCTCTTCGCGCTCAGCGTCGTCGTCGTCGTCGCGTTCCACCGGCTGCGCCTCCCGCCGATCGTCGGCTTCCTCTTCACCGGCGTCCTCGCCGGACCGTACGGGTTCGGGCTCATCCGCAACGTGGCGGACGTGCGCGCGCTCGCGGATGTCGGTGTCATCCTCCTCCTCTTCACCATCGGCCTCGAGTTCTCGCTGCACCAACTGGTGCGGCTGCGCGCCTTCCTCTTCGCGGGGGGCGCGCTGCAGGTGGGAATCACGCTCGCGGCAATGACGGTGGTGGGCATCGCGTTCGGCCTGTCCTGGCGCGTCGCCGCGTTCGTCGGGATGCTGGTCGCGCTGAGCAGCACGGCGATCGTGCTCCGCCTGCTCGCCGATCGCGGGGAGATCGACAGTCCCCACGGGCAGGCGGCGCTCGGCATCCTCATCTTCCAGGATCTGTGCGTGGTGCCGATGGTGCTGCTCACGCCGATGCTCGGCGGGCACGGAGGGGGCGCGGCGGCGCTCGGTCGCCAGCTCCTCGTCGCCGCGCTGTTCCTGGCCGGCGCGCTCGCGGCCTCGCGTCTCCTCGTGCCGCGCCTGCTGCATCTCGTGGTCGGCACGCGCAGGCGCGAGGTGTTCGTCCTCACGATCGTCCTCCTCTGCCTCGGGGCGGCGTGGGCGTCCGCGGCGGTGGGGCTCTCCCTCGCTCTCGGCGCCTTCATCGCCGGGCTGATCGTGTCGAGCTCCGAGTACAGCCATCAGGCGCTCGGCGAGGTGCTCCCGCTGCGGGAGGTGTTCAACAGCATCTTCTTCATCTCGATCGGGATGCTGTTCGACGTGCGCACCGTGGCGGCGTCGCCGCTGGTCGTGGCCGCCGCGATCGCCGGCGTGGTGGTGGCGAAGGCGATCGTGACCACCGGCGTCACGTTCGCGCTCGGGCAGTCGCTGCGCATCGCGCTCGTGACCGGCCTCGCCCTCGCGCAGATCGGGGAGTTCTCCTTCGTGCTGTCGAAGGTGGGAAGCGACGCGGGGCTCCTCTCCGCCCGGCTCGATCAGCTCTTCCTCGCCGTGGCGGTGGGAACGATGGCGCTCACGCCGGGGCTCCTCGCGCTCGCCCCCCGGCTGGCCACGCGCGCGGAGCGGCGCGTCCCCGGGCGCTGGGTGGCGCGCCGCTACGGTCTCGATCTGGCGGGCGGCGCCGCGCCCGTGCTCGCCGACCACGTGATCATCGTCGGCTTCGGCTTCAACGGACGGAACCTGGCGCGCGTGCTGCGACGCGTCGGCATCCCGTACACGGTGATCGAGATGAACCCCGAGGTGGTGCACGCCGAGCGTCCGCGCGGCGTGCCCGTGATCTACGGCGATGCCACCCGGCCGGAGGTGCTCCGGCACGCCGGGATCGAACGGGCTCGCGTGATGGTGATCGCCATCTCCGATGCCGCGGCCACGCGCAGCACCGTGGCCGCCGCACGACGGCTCGCCCCGCACCTGCACATCGTCGTCCGCACGCGCTACATCCAGGAGACGCGCCCGCTCCTCGCCCTCGGCACGGAGGAGGTGGTCCCGGAGGAGTTCGAGACGGCCATCGAGATCTTCTCCCGCGTGCTGCGCCGCTACCGCGTGCCGGCCGACGTGGTGGAGCGCGAGGTCGTCGAGCTGCGGCGCGGCGACCACGAGATGCCCAGGTCGATGCCGGAGCCGAGCTCCCGGAGAGCCACACCATGATCGAGATCATCCGCGGCGACATCACGACCCTTCCCGTGGACGCCATCGTGAACGCGGCGAACAGCGCGCTGCGCGGCGGGGGCGGCGTGGACGGCGCCATCCATCGCGCGGCCGGCCCCGGGCTGCTGCGGGAGCTGATGCGCTACCCGGGGGTGGAGACCGGCGGCGCGGTGATGACCGGCGCGCACGATCTGCCCGCGCGCTTCGTGATCCACGCCGTCGGCCCGGTGTGGCGCGGCGGCGCCGATGGGGAGCCGGCGCTTCTCGAGCGCGCCTACCGCAGCGCCTTCGCGCTCGCCCTGGCGGAGGGGACGGTCCGCACGATCGCCTTCCCGGCGATCTCCACCGGCGTGTACGCCTACCCGCGCGAGGAAGCCGCGCGCATCGCCATCGGGGTGATGCTCGAGCACGAGCCGCGCTTCGAGCGCATCGTGGCCGCGCTGTTCGACGAGCGGAGCGAGCGCACGTACCGGGACACGCTCGACGCGCTGCGCGCCGGGAGGTGAGCGCGCGGCGCGGGGAGCTCGCTCAGCGGTTCTCCTCCGCGAGGGGCGAGAGCGCCATGGCGTAGGGCTCCCGTCCCACCAGGATGTAGCCCGACACCTTCCGCTTCCGCAGATCCACCACGCTCACGATGTCCGCGCCGGCGTTGGCCACGAACGCGGTGCGCCCGTCGGCGCTCACCGCGATCCCCACCGGCGCGGTCTGGTCGAGCCACCCCTCGGCGCGAGCGCTCCCGATCAGCGCGGCGCGATCCACGCGCAGCCTCATCGTCGCCACCTCGCGCCGCCCTCGCACGTCGAAGATCCGGAGCTCGCTCGAGCGCGCGTTCGTCACCAGCGCATCGTGCCCGTCGGGCGTGATGCGCACGCGCACGGGGAAGCGCGGCGATGCCAGGGAGGCGAGCGTGTCGAGCGTGGCGGCGTCGAGCACCGTCACGCGGTCGGCGCCGCGGCTCGTCACCCACAGCTCGCGACCATCGGGGGTGACGTCGAGCCCCTCCGGCTCCGCGGGAAGGGGAACCGTCTTCACCACGCGCATCGCGGGCACGTCGATCGCCGTGAGGCTTCCCGATCCCAGGTTGGTGACGTACGCGCGCCGCCCGTCCGGGGAACGGACCACCATGTGGGAGATCCCCTCCCCCGTCCGCGCGCTCCCCACCACGGCCTGGCGCTCGACATCCACCAGCAGCAGCGAGCTGTCCATCTCGCTCGTGACGAGCGCGCGCTTCCCATCGGGGAGCCACACGATGCCGTGCGGCCGACGGTGCCCACCGAGCGAGATGGTGGCGCGGGCGCCGCGTGCCGCGAGGTCGACGAGGGTGAGCGTGTTCCCCGGCGCGGTCGGTCCACCGTAGTTGCTCACCAGCGCGAGCCGCCCGTCGGGAGAGACCGCCAGCTCGTTCGGCCCGAATCCGGTGGGGATGGTGGCATACACGTCCCGGTCGCGCACCCCGACGAGCGACACGGTCGCATCCGCGCGGTTGGCGACGACGAGCGTCCCCTGCGCGCGCAGGGGAGCCGGGGCCAGTGTCGTGGCGACGAGGAGCGACAGCGCGACGAGGCGGGGGAGTGAAGGCATGGGAGCACAGTACGGCGAAGGGGTGATAGGGGCTAGAGGGTGGTAGGACGTGGTGGCTAGACCACCAAAGGACGCGTGTGGCGTGTGGGGAACTGACGGGTAGAGGAGCTAGGTAGAGCGAGAGTAGGTTCGGATGTAGAGAGAGTCCACCTACACACGAACCCACACGCGCAGTACCTCCCTCCTCTTCCCGTCAGTTCCCCACACGCCACACGCGTTCCATGGTGGTCTAGCCACTATGTCCTACGCCCCCACCCCACTCTGATCTCTACCTTGCCGTGAAATCCGTCTCCGCCGTGACTCTTCGGCACGTCTCCGCGATGAGGTCCGCGGCGCGGTCGAGGTCGTCCAGGCTCACCATCTCGTTCGGTGAGTGCATGTAGCGGTTGGGCACCGAGACGAGCGCCGTCGCGATCCCCTCGCGCGCGATGTGGATGGCATCGGCGTCCGTCCCCGTGTCCCGCCCCGCCGCCTGCAGCGTGTACGGGATCCCGAGGTCGTCCGCCGTGGCGCGCAGCAGGCGGAAGACCACCGGCGACACGATCGACCCGCGGGTGAGCACCGGCCCGCTTCCCAGCGCGTGCTCCCCGTGCTCGCGCTTCTCCACCCCCGGGTGATCGGTGGCGAAGGTGACGTCCACCACGATCGCCATCTGCGCGCCGATGCACGTGGCGCAGACCAGGGCGCCGCCTCCGTGCCAGGCGATCTCCTCCTGCGTGGTGGCCGCCGCGACCACCGTGGCCGCTCCGGGACGCTCCGCGTAGCGCCGCAGCGCCTCGAGCACGACGAACGCGCCGATCCGGTCGTCGATCGACCGCGACACGAGACTCCGGTTCGGGAAGTCCAGCGCGCGCGAATCGATCACGCCGGCGTCGCCCACGCTCAGCCGCTCCGCCGCCTCGGCGCGGTTCGCGACGCCGATGTCCACCCAGAGATCGGTGATCTTCGACGCCTTCTCCCTGTCCTCGGGCTTCATGAGGTGGATCGGCTTCTTTCCCACCACGCCGTAGACATCGCCGTGCGGTCCGAGGAAGCGGATGCGCTGTCCCACCAGCACCTGCGGGTCCCATCCGCCGATCCCGGCGATGTAGACGTAGCCTTCCTCGTCGATGTGCTGCACGATCACGCCGATCTCGTCGATGTGCCCGGCGAGCATGATCACCGGCGCGCCGCCGGGATTCACGGTGGCCATGCTGTTGCCGTGCACGTCGGCGCGCAGCTCGGCGAACCGCCGGGCCTCATCGCGCCACACGCCGGCCGGGGCGGTCTCGAACCCGGACGGGCCGGGCGTGTCGAGGAGCCGCTTGAGAAAGGCGATCGAGGCGTCGGAGAGCATGAGATCGGTGATGAGGGAGTCGGACCGCGTCAGGCACGCACCCGGTGCCAGCGTAACGTCGGCGCGCCGGAGCGGCGTGTCAACAGGGGGGATGCGACGGCATCACGACAGAGGGCGCAGCGGGACGACGACGAACGATGCCACGAGCACGATGAGGCCGACCGCGTACCAGTACGGGTCGTGGAAGACGAAGTAGTAGACGCCGCCAGCCAGCGCCGCCGCCTCCCCTCCGGTCCACGCCACCAGACACAGCGCGCCGCGACGCCGCACCTGCCGCTCGCGCGCCAGCAGCACGCGCACCACGAGCATCGCCACGAGCGCCACCGCCACCAGCGCGAGCACCAGCACGCGCAGCGCGTGCTCGGAGAGCGCGGGTCCCACCTGCGGCAGCGCCTGACGACTCTCCCACCAGGTGACCGCGCCGAACATGAGCACGCCGAGCAGGAGCGCCACGCGGACGAGCCCCAGCGCCCGCAGACGCTCGGTATCGGTGGGCGGCCGGGGCTCTGGCTCGGTCACCTGCCCTCGCGCCTCCCGCTCGCCGCCTGCGCCTGCTGCGCCGCAGACGACTCGTACACTGCCTTCCCGCCGAGATACGTCGCCACCACCTTCGTCTTCAGGATGTCCTCCACCGGCACGCGCATGATGTCCTGGTCGAGCACCACGAAGTCGGCGTACTTCCCCGGCGTCAGCGAGCCCATGTCGTGCTCCTGGAACGCGGCGAACGCGGGCCAGATGGTCATGGATTTCAGCGCCTCGTCGCGCGTCATCGCCTCCTCGGGGTGCCAGCCGCCCGGAGGCCAGTCGTGCTCGTCCTGGCGGCTCACCGCGGCGTGGAAGGAGCGCATCGGGTTCACCTGCTCCACGGGGAAGTCGGTCCCGTTCGGGATGATGACCCCGGTGGAGAGGAGCGCGCGCCACGCGTAGGCGCCGTACGCGCGCCCGGGACCGAGGCGCTGCTCCGCCCAGTACATGTCGCTCGTCTGGTGCGTCGTCTGCATGGACGGGATCACGCCGAGCTGCGCGAAGCGCGGGATGTCGGCGTGGTCGAGCACCTGCGCGTGCTCGATGCGGAACCGGTGGTCCGCGGTCGGCACGCTGTCCAGTGCCGCCTCGTACGCATCGAGCACCACCCGGTTCCCCCGGTCTCCGATCGCGTGCGTGTTCACCTGGAAGCCGTGCCGCAGCGCCTCGATCGCCACGTGGCGGATGTGCTCGGGCTTGGAGACGAGCAGCCCGTAGTTCCCCGGGTCATCGCTGTAGGGATCGAGCAGCGCCGCGCCCCGCGAGCCGAGCGCGCCGTCGGCGTACAGCTTGATGGCGCGGATCCACAGGTGCCCATCGTAGAGCGCGCTCTGCGGTCCGCGGGCGAAGTAGTGCGCGATCGCCGCCGAGTCGTCGGCGATCATGACGTACGTCCGCAGCGTCAAGCGCCCGCTCTTCGCCAGCGACTCGATGACGTCGATCGCCGGCTCCGGCTCGCCGGGGTCGTGCACCGCGGTGAGCCCCCACTTGTTCGCTTCCGCCGCCGCCGCGAGCAGCG
Source organism: uncultured Gemmatimonadota bacterium (assembly GCA_946479015.1). The sequence goes on from CAMLEQ010000075.1 coordinate 11,817, forward strand.
CCGACTTCGCCTCCTCGGCGGTCATCGGGGGGACGGCGCGCCGGATGAGCTCCTGCGCGTTGTCCACGAACACGCCGCTCGGCGAGCCGTCGGGGAGGCGCAGGATGCGCCCGCCCTCCGGGTCCTTGGTGGCGGCGGTGAT
>CAMLEQ010000076.1 GCA_946479015.1 uncultured Gemmatimonadota bacterium
ATCGTCCGCAGCCGCCGCGTGACCTTCTCGCGCGCGGAGCCGGAGCGGCAGATGACGAGCACCGTGTCGTCGCCGGCGATGGTACCGAGGATCTCGGGCCACTCCTCGGCATCGAGCGCGACGCCGATCGGCTGCGCGCCGCCGGGGAGGGTGTGGAGCACGATCATCTCCCCCACCCCGTCGATGTCGGTGTAGAGGTGCGGGAGCAGTGCCTCCAGCGGGAGGCGGCCGTCTTCCTGGGCACCGTCGGCCACGGCGTACCGCACGGACCCATCGGGGGTCGGCATCCGCGCCACGCGCATCTCCCGCAGGTCGCGCGAGAGCGTGGATTGCGTCACGTCCCAGCCGCGCTGGAGCAGCAGCCGGCGCAACTCCTCCTGACTCTCGACGGGGCGCGACTCGATCAGCTCGCGGATCGTGGCCTGCCGTTCACGCTTGTTCGCCATGAGCTTCCTCCAGTGAGTGGGGAGGATAGCGGTTCCGTCGCGGGCTCGGCCAGGGGGGCGCCCCGGATCGGCGCCGCCCACCGGTCCCCCCGGCGCCGGATGCGCCGGCCCCGATGCCGCCGCGCGGTTGACAGGGCGGCGTTGGGAATATATGCATCCCTCATGCATAAAATGCCTGTCGGTGTCCTCGGCGCCAGCGGCTACGCGGGGCGGGAGCTGTGCGGTCTCATCGCGCGGCACCCGCGGCTCGAGCTCGCGTTCGCCACCGCCAACGAGCGGCGGGGGGAGCGCGCCCGGGTGGGCGGTCGCGAGATCACCTTCGTCGCCCCCGAGGATGCGCGGCTCGGCGACGCCGCGCTGGTGTTCAGCGCGCTCCCGCACGGCGCCTCGCTCGCCTGGGTGACGCGCGCGCGCGAGGCGGGGGCGAAGGTGGTGGATCTCTCCGCCGACCTGCGTCCGGGCGCCGCCGCGCCGCAGGCGCCGGCCGCGCCGTACGGGCTCACCGAGCTGGCGCGGGATGCCGTGCGCGGCGCCGACATCGTGGCGAACCCCGGATGCTATCCCACCGCCGTGCTCCTCGCGCTCGCGCCGCTGTTCGCGCGCGGGCTCGTGGCTCCGGGCGGGACGATCACCATCACCGCCGCCAGCGGCGTCACCGGCGCGGGATTCACCCCGCGCCACGATCTGCTGTTCGCCGAGGTGGCGGAGGACTACCGGCCGTACGCGGTGGGGAACACGCACCGCCACCTGGCCGAAATGCGCGCCACCGTGCGCGCGCTCGGCGGGGATGCGGACCTCATCTTCACGCCGCACCTGCTCCCCGTGGCCCGCGGGATCCTGGCGACGATCACCGTGCCGCTCACCGAGCCGCTCGCCGATCCGCTCGCGCCCTGGCGGGAGCACTACGCCGGCGAGCCGTTCATCGAGGTGGCGGCGGAGCCGCCCGTGCTCCGCGACGTGGTGCACCGGAACGTGGCGCGGCTCTCCGCCCACGCCGCCGCCGGCGTGCGCACGCCCACGCTCATCGTGATCGCGGCGATCGACAACCTCGTGAAGGGCGCGGCGGGACAGGCGGTGCAGAACGCCAACCTGGCGCTGGGCGTGGACGAGACGGCGGGGCTCCCGGCATGACGCGCGTGATCAAGATCGGCGGCCGCGCCCAGGGGAGCGAGGCGCTGCCGCGGGAGATCGCCGCCGCGTGGGCGCGCGAACGGGGGGCGCTGTGCATCGTGCACGGCGGCGGGGACGAGATCTCGGCGCTGCAGCGCGCGCTGGGCGAGGAGCCGCGGTTCGCGGGGGGGCGGCGCATCACGAGCGAGCGCGACGTGGAGATCGTGCGCATGGCGCTCTCCGGCACGGCGAACAAGCGGCTGGTGGCGCGGCTCATCTCGGCGGGGGTGCCGGCGCTCGGCCTCTCCGGTGAGGATGGCGCGCTGGTGACCGCCGCGCCCGTGTCGCCCGCGCTCGGTCGCGTGGGGGCGCCGGAGCGGGTGAACGCGGCGTTGCTCCGGCACCTGCTCGACGGCGGTTATCTCCCGGTGGTCTCGCCGCTCGCGCGCGACGGCGCGACCGCCGACGCCGCGGCGCTGAACGTGAACGGCGACGACGCCGCGGCGGCGATCGCCGTCGCGCTCGGCGCCGACGAGCTGCTGCTCGTGGCCGACGTGCCCGGCGTGCTCGTGGACGGCGCGGCCGTGCCCACGCTCGACGCGGATGATGCCGCCGCGGCGATCGCGCGCGGCGTGGCGAGCGGCGGCATGGCCGCCAAGCTGCAGGCCGGCCTGGCCGCGCTCCGGCAGGGAGTGGAGCGCGTGCGCATCGGCGATCTCGACGCGATTCTCGACCCGACCCGCGGCACCGTGCTCGCGGCTTCCAGGAGTCTCGTATGACCATGCTGCCCACGCTGCATCCGGTGGATGTGGATGCCGCCCAGTCCTCCGCCCCGAGCGAAGCGCTGCTCGGCGTCTACCGTCGTCCGCCGGTGGAGTTCGTGCGCGGCGCTGGGGTGGAGCTCATCGCCGCCGACGGACGCGCCTACCTCGACTTCACGAGCGGCATCGGCGTGAACGCGCTGGGCTACGGCGATGCGGGGATCGCCACCGCGATGCGCGAGGCGCTCGACACCGGCATGGTGCACACGTCGAACCTGTTCCGCACCGCGCCTGGGGCTCGGCTCGCGGAGTGGCTGGTGCAGCACACCGGGCTCGCGAACGCGTTCTTCTGCAATTCGGGGGCGGAGGCGAACGAGGGCGCCTTCAAGTTCGCGCGCCGCTGGGCGCGCGAGGTGGGCGGCGCGGAGAAGCACGAGCTGCTCGCGCTGCGCGGCGGTTTCCACGGCCGCCTGTTCGCCTCCCTCGCGGCCACCGACCGCCCGCACTACCGCGCGCCGTTCCGGCCGCTGGCCGGGGGCGTGTCCATCGTGGAGCGCGACCTGCGCGCGCTCGACCGCGCGCTGGACGCGGAGACCGTGGCCGCGCTCATCGTGGAGCCGGTGCAGGGCGAGGGGGGCGTGCGCGTGCTCGATGCGTCGTACCTGCGCGAGCTGCGCGCGCTCACGCGCGAGCGGCGCGTGGCGCTCATCGTGGATGAGATCCAGTGCGGGCTCGGGCGCACGGGGCGGCTGTTCGCCTACGAGCACGCGGAGATCACTCCCGACCTGGTGACGCTCGCGAAGCCGATCGCGGGCGGGCTCCCGATGGGCGCGGTGGTGGTGTCGTCGGAGATCGCGGCGACGGTGCGTCCCGGCGATCACGGGACCACGTTCGGCGGCGGGCCGCTGGTGGCATCGGTGGCGCTGCACGTGGTGGAGCGGCTGGCGGATCCGGCGCTGCTCTCGCACGTGCAGGAGGTGGGCGCGTGGCTGCGGGACGCGCTGGCGTCGCTGGCCGAGCGCACGGGTCGCATCCGCGCCGTGCGCGGCGTGGGGCTCATGTGGGGCGTGGACGTGATGCAGCCGGCGGCCGACGTCGTGAAGCGCGCGCTCGAGGCGGGGCTGCTGCTCTGCTCCGCGGGCGAGTACACGGTGCGGCTGCTGCCGCCGCTCATCGTGTCGCGCGACGAGCTGGCGCGCGGGCTGTCGGTGCTCGAGGAGGTGCTCTCGTGATGCAGACCATCACCGTGCGCGCCGCGCGCACATCGGACGTGTCAGGGATCGCGTCGCTCATCGAGGGGTACGCGCGCGAGCGCGTGATGCTGCCGCGGAGCGCGGAGTCGATCACGCTGGCGCTGGACAGCTTCGTGGTGGCGGTGGATGCGCGCGGACGCGTGATGGCGTGCGGCGCGCTCAAGGAGTACTCGCCCTCGCTCGCCGAGGTCGCATCGCTCGCCGTGGCTCCGGAGGCGCACGGGCGCGGATTGGGGCGCGCGATCGTGGCGGAGCTGGAGTCGCTCGCGGAGGCGCGCGGGATCGGCGAGCTGTTCGCGCTCACGCTCACGCCGCGCTTCTTCGAGGCGGTGGGCTACGCGGAGACCGACCGCGCGCGCTACCCGGAGAAGATCCGTCGCGACTGCGCGTCGTGCACGCGCCGCGCCGCGTGCGCGGAGGTGTGCGTATGGCGCGAGCTCGGCGCGGCGGCGATGCGCGAAGCCGCGTAGGACGCGACCGTCGCATCGCGTGCGGGGGGCGCTCTCCAGGTGGGAGGCGCCCCCTTCTGTTTCCCGGGAAGTGCGCGGTCATGAGCAGCAAGGCGCCACTGTCGCACCCCGACACGAGTCATCGTGATGCGCATCACGAGTCGCGACACAGGATGTGACGCCTGAGAAGAATCGTGCGTCCTCTACGTCACGCTGGTGCACGACGGCGCGACGCGGATGTCACGCTGCGCGCGCTCCGTCGTCAATGTGCCAAGAATCGCGGTGGTGTCACGATTGCGTTTTGTGCAGGTGCGTTCTATCTTCCGCGCCGCTTTTGCCCGGGCGCAGACCGCGCGATGATGCCGCGGTGTTCGGGCGGGCGGCAAGTCAACACGCCAATGAGGAGACATCCAGTCATGAAGCGCTCGTTGTTTGGTGTCGCGATGGGTCTGGCGATGATCGCCACGACCGCGCACGCGCAGTCGATGGTCGCGGCCGCGAAGCCGGTGAGCTTCGGTGTCGCTGGTGGGCTGAGCATCCCGACCGGTGATTTCGGCGATGCGTTCAAGAGCGGGTTCAACGTGTCGGCGCTGGGTGAGATCCACCAGGCGGCCTGGCCGGTGGCGATCCGCATCGAGGCGCAGTACGACCAGTTCAGCGCGAAGGACGAGATCGGCGACGGCAAGGTGAAGTCGATCGGCGGCCTCGCGAACGTGCTGTACTACTTCCCGTCGAAGGCGATGGTGAAGCCGTACGTGACCGGTGGTCTCGGCCTCTTTCACAACAAGGCCGATGACTCCATCTGCGACGGCGGCTGCTCCAGCACCAAGTTCGCGTTCGACTTCGGCGCCGGCCTCCAGTTCCAGCTGACGGGGATCAGCACGTTCGTCGAGGCGAACTGGAACAGCATCCAGACCGAGGGCTCGGCGACGCACATGATCCCGGTCCGCGTCGGCATCAAGTTCTGATCGCTGCTCGCGGCCGTGCACGACGGACTGCCCCGCCGGCCTGGCGGGGCAGTCCTCTTTTTTTCGCGCGCCTCCCCGACGACATGCTCGCTTCTTGCATTGCCGGAGTGCGGGGCGTGTGACCGCGCCCCCGATGGCGCGTCGCAAATGAGACCACAACGAACGAGGGGGTTGGTGATGAAGCGCATGCTACAGTCGGTGATGGCGGCGGGGGCGCTGCTCGTGCTCGGCGGAGCGCCGCTGGCCGCGCAGGCGATCGTGGGGAGTCCGATCCGGTTCGGGATCACGGGGGGCGCGACGTTCCCCGTGGGCAACCTGTCGGACGTGGCGAAGACCGGCTGGAACGCCGGCGCGCTCCTCGACATCGGGCTTCCGCTGGTCCCGATCGGCTTCCGGGTGGACGGCACGTGGCAACAGCTCGGCAACAAGACCGTCGCCGGCGAGGAGATCAAGAACCGCATCATCGCGGGCACCGTGGATGCCACGTACACCTTCGGCTCGATGCTCCCCACGAAATTCTACCTCATCGGCGGCGTGGGGCTCTACAACCTCAAGACCGACGTGAACACGGGCGTGGGGAGCGCCACCGACAAGGAGACGAAGTTCGGCGTGAACGCCGGTGCCGGGCTGCGCTTCCAGCTCACGGGCTTCTCGACGTTCGTCGAGGCGCGCTGGCACGACATCTTCACGAAGGGGAGCAGCACCCAGATGGTCCCGGTGAGCGTCGGCATCACGTTCTGACGCCGAACGCGGGATCGCCACGGCCGCTCCGCCCCACGGGCGGAGCGGCCGTCGCGCATCCGGGGCCGGGGCCGACGAGCCGGCGTGGGCGCGCCACCGCGCTGCCACGGCGCGGACGAGAGGTTATGATTCGGCGGCCATTCACCGGGAGCCCCGCATGCGCCGTCGCGCCAGCCGCGTCGTTCTCTCCCTCGTTTCCACCGCGCTCGCCGCGTGCGCGCACGGCGGCGCCGCGCCCACGCCGGCGCCGCGCCCCACGCCCGCCGCTCCCTCCACCGACACGACCCCGCCGCGCCCGGCGCCCCCGCTCGCCGACACGATGCCCCCGGACACGGCCGCCGTCCGCGCGGTGTTCGAGGGGAACATCGACGCGATCCACAAGCGCGACCGGGCCCGTTATCTCTCCTACTACCTCCACACCGAGGCGCTCGCGCGCAACGGTCCGGGAGGGCTCGAGCAGGGCTTCCAGGACTGGTCCGCGCGGCGCGACACCACCTGGCCGGACACGCTGGTCGCCCGCGACCTGCGACTGGTGCCGCTCGGACCGAACGTCGTGTACGGCACCTATCACTACCGCGTGACGCAGGGTGGGGTGACGAGCGAAGGGATCTCGGAGCGCACCTTCGTGCGCACCCCCGCCGGATGGAAGATCGCCGTGAGCACGGCGTTCGGGCTCCCCGAGGGCGCCGCGCCGCCGCCGGTGGCGCTCGTGGGGGGCACGCTCATCAATCCGGACACGCTGCCGGTGCCCAACGCCGTGGTGGTCGTGCGCGACGGGCGCATCGTGTGCGCCGGACCGGCCGGGCCGGGGTGCGCGCCGCCGAGGGGGGTGGAGACGGTGGACCTTCACGGCGCGTACATCGTGCCGGGGCTCATCGACGCGCACGTCCACTACTCCCAGACGGGGTGGGTGGATGGGCGCCCCGACGCGATCGACGTGCGCGCACGCTTCCCGTACGACTCGGTGGTGGCCGCGCTCGAGCGGCACCCGGAGCGGTTCGACCGGGCGAACCTGTGCGCGGGTGTGACGAGTGTGTTCGACGTGGGCGGCTACACGTGGACGCTCCCCATGGCGCGCGCCCACGAGTCCGCGCTCGACGCGCCGCGGATGTCCGCCGTGGGTCCCCTGCTCTCCACGGTCGACCACTGGGTGAACACGGCCACCGACCGGCAGTTCCTGTACATGGCGGACGATTCCACCGTGCGCGCGGCGGTGCGGGCGCTGAAGCGCGATGGCGCGAGCGCGATCAAGGTGTGGTACATCCAGGTCCCCGACTCGCTGCGCGACCGCATGCGGACGCTGCTCATGGCGGCGGGGGACGAGGCCCGACGCGTGGGGCTGCCGCTCATCGTGCACGCGACGGAGCTCGAGGGGGCGAAGGACGCCCTGCGTGCCGGCGCGCGCGTGCTGGTGCACAGCGTGATGTCGGAGGACATCGACGACGAGTTCATCACGCTCGCCAGAACGAACGAAGCGATCGTGATCCCCACGCTCACCGTGCTGGAGGGCTACGGCGACGTCTACACCGGGCACTCCCCCGCGGCGCGCTACCCGCTGGACTGCGTGGACCGCGTGACGCGCTCGCACCTCGAGCACCCGCTCCCGGAGTCGGCGCGGGCGAGCCGGCTCGCGGGCTGGAACACGGGGCGTGCGGAGCAGATGATGCGCACGATCGAGCGGAACGTGCGCCGCATGCGGAACGCGGGGATCCCGATGGCCGTGGGTACGGACGCGGGAAATCCGGGGACGGCGCACGGCCCGAGCATCTACCGCGAGATGGAGGCGCTGCAGGCGGCGGGGATTCCCGCGCCGGACGTGCTCTCGGCGGCGACGATCGGGGCCGCGCGCGCGATGGGGCGCGCGCGGGAGCTGGGATCGCTCGCGCCGGGGAAGCTGGCCGACCTGGTGGTGCTCGATGCCGATCCGACCGCCGACATCGCCAACGCCCGGCGCGTGCGGATGGTGATGAAGGGCGGCGCGCTGTACGGGCGCGCCGAGCTCCTCCCCCGCTGATGCGCGGCGCGCACCTCGCGGCCGGGGAGGGTGCGTCCGCGTGACGAGCTACCGCGCGCTGCAGCGGGCGCTCGATGAGGCCCGGTTCGGCGCGGCGCGCACGCTGAATCTGCGCGCCACGCTTCCCACCGCCGCGCAGGCGGTGGCGCGCGCCGAGGCGTGGCTGCGCGAGAAGCAGGCGAGCCAGGCGGGGGAGGTCCTCGTGATCACCGGGCGTGGCAACCGGAGTGTGGACGGCGTGTCGGTCGTGCGGCAGGCGGTGTCGAAGCTGCTCGGATCGCTGCGCCGGCGCGGCGTGGTGCGGGAGTTCGCGGAGCACACCCCCGGCTCGTTCGTCGTGCGGCTCGCGCCGATGACGGCGCTCCGCGATGCCCCCAAGCGGCGCCGCGAGCGCGCCAGCGCACCGCCCGCCGATCCGGCCGCGCTCGCGGCGCTCGCGCCGGAATCACTCGCGCTGCTCCGCCGCGTGGCGCTGCGGGCGCTGGCGGAACTCGGCGTGCACGATCCGGCGCCCTTCGTGCACGACGAGATGGTGGCGCAGTTCTCCCACGTGGCGGCCGGCATCGCGCCTGGCCCGGAGCGGGAAGCGCGACTGCGGAGCGCGCTCGCCGCGCTGCTCGCCGAATACGACGAGCGCTGATGCGAGCACGGGCTATCCTTCGTGCCGCCCCGATGGTAGACTTGCGAACACCCCCGCGAGGCCGAGGCGCGGGCTGATGTCGGTTCCTGTCTCACCACGCGGCGAGATTCACATGCAGCAAGACGACCGCGACCTCCGGCCCCGCGAGCCCGGTCAGGCGCCCGCGGACACGAATGCCATCCCCCCGACCCCGTACGAGGTGCTGCTGGGAGAGCTGGACCACCTGCTCGCCGAGTGGCGCGCGATGGTGCGCCCCCACACGGACCCATCGCTCCCGTCGTCGCGGCTCATGAACTCCATGCCCGAGATCCTGCCGCACCTCCTCCGGCTCGCGCGCATGGACGCGCCGGAGGTGGACGATGAGCTGAAGGAGCGGATCGCGCGCGACCACGGCGGCGCGCGTCGGGAGGACGAGGTGCCGGTGACGGTGATGGCGCTGGAGTGGGATGCGCTCAAGCGCGCGTGCGCGCTGGTACTGGCGCGCCACGGCATCGTGGGCGAGGAGGCGGAGGAGGCGCTCCGCCGCGTCGACACGCTGATCGATGACGCCATCGGCTACACGCTGCGCGGCTACTACCAGGCGGAGCTCGATACGCTGCGCGGGCGCGGGCTCGAGCGGCGCGCGGGGGAACGCACGGACCGGCGCGGGCAGAGTGGCGACCGGCGCGGGAGGCCCGCCGACGCGTGAACGGCTTCCTGCAATTCGCCCTCATCACCTTCACGTCCGTCCTGTTCATCGTCGACCCGGTCGCGGTGATCCCCACCTATCTCGTCATCACCCAGGACGAGACCCCGAAGCAGCGCCGCCGCACCGCCGCACGCGCGTGCGTCGCGGCGGCGCTGCTGCTCATCGTGTTCGGCCTCGCGGGCCGTCTCATCTTCCGGATGTTCGGGATCACGCTCCCGGCCTTCCGCATCGCCGGAGGGCTGATCCTCTGGCTCGTGGCGATGGACATGCTGCGCGGCGAGCGCCGCACGCAGGAGGGCACGGAGGAGATCGTGGAGGGGCAGGAGAAGGAGGACGTCGCCATCACGCCCCTCGCGGTGCCCATGCTCGCCGGCCCCGGCGCGATCTCCACGGTCATCGTGCTCGCCGGACAGGCGCACTCGCTGGCGGAGCACGTGGTGGTCTACGGGTCGGTCGTCCTCACCGCGCTCGTGTCCTGGATCTCGCTCCGCGTGGGGGAGCGCCTCGTCGTCGCGGTGGGCCAGACGGGGATCCGCGTGATGACCCGGATCATGGGGCTCCTGTTGGCGGCGGTCGCGGTGCAGTTCGTGGTCGCCGGTGTGCGCGAGGCCATCCATGCCGCCGCCTGACGCGCCACCCGGCGCGACAACGGCACGCCGCCCCGCCGCGTAGCAGGGACGGACCCCTCTCACCCTCTTCCCGACACTCCCGACCCGATGCTCTTCCGCACGATCACCGCCGCGCTGCTCGCCAGCGCGGGCACGCTCGCCGCGCAGCAGGCGAGCCTGCCCGGCTACTCCCCCGATGCCGCCGCCCGCGAGCGATCGCTCGAGGCCGACGTCGTCACCCGTCCGGACACCGCCAGCGCCAGAGCGCACTCGCGCGCCCTCTCGCGCGAGGTGCACATCTCCGGCACGCCCGCGCAGGCGCGCACGCGCGATTACGTGGTGGATGCGATGAAGCGGTGGGGGCTCCAGACGGAGGTGCGCACGTACGACGTGTGGATGCCATTCACGAGGCAGATGCAGGCCTGGCGCGTGGCTCCCGACACGCTGGCGCTCGACCTGGCCGAGGGCCCGGTGCCCGAGGACACCACCTCGTGGACGGTCGATGAGGCGGTGATCGCGAACGGCTACAGCGGCACAGGCGATGTGACGGCGCCCGTGGTCTACGTGAACTACGGGCTGATCGAGGACTACGCGCAACTCGACTCGATGGGCGTCTCCGTGAAGGGGAAGATCGCCGTGGCGCGCTACGGGCGATCGTTCCGCGGCATCAAGGCCCGCGAGGCGGAGAAGCACGGCGCGGTGGGGCTGGTCATCTACAGCGATCCCGAGGATGACGGCTACGGCCGGGGCGACGTCTATCCCGACGGGCCGATGCGCCCGGAGCAGGGCGTGCAGCGCGGCAGCATCCTCAACCCCGACGGCGATCCGAGCACGCCGGGCTATCCCAGCCGTCCGGGCGCGAAGCGCATCGCCACCACCGCGATGGAGGTCTCGCACATCCCGGTGATCCCGATGTCGTACGGCAACGCGGCGAAGCTGCTGCGCGGTCTGCGCGGCGCGCAGGTGCCGCAGGCGTGGCAGGGCGGACTCCCCTTCCGTTACCACGCGGGACCGGGCCCGGTGGCGGCGCACCTCATCGTGCGCTCGGACACCGCGACGGCGGCGATCAAGCAGATCTGGGACACGTTCGGCATCGTGCGCGGGAGCGAGTACCCCGACCAGATCATCATGATCGGCGGCCATCGCGATGCGTGGGGCCCGGGGGCGGCGGACAACGTGAGCGGCACGGTGAGCGTGCTCGAGGCCGCGCAGGCGGTGGCCGAGGAAGTGAAGGCGGGGCACCGCCCGAAGCGCACGATCATCTTCGCCACCTGGGACGCCGAAGAGTGGGGACTGCTCGGCTCCACGGAGTACGTGGAGGATGACTCGCTGCGGCTGATGCGCGGGGGGATCGCGTACCTCAACCAGGACGTGGCGGCGCAGGGGAAGTCCTTCGGCGGCGGCGGCTCGCCCTCGCTGCGCTCGACGCTGCGCGACATCGCGCGGGAGGTGCGCGATCCGAGCGGCGCGGGCTCGGTGTACGACGTGTGGCGCAAGAACGCGGCGGTGCCCGACAGCGCGGAACCGGAGATGGGCGATCCGGGGGGCGGCAGCGATTTCGCCGGCTTCTACAACCACCTGGGAATCCCGATCGCCGAGTGGGGCTTCGGCGGTCCGGGCGGCGTGTACCACTCGTTCTACGACGACTACCACTGGATGTCGAAGTTCGGCGATCCCACGTACGCGTACCACGCGACGGCGGGTCGCATCGGCGCGGCGATGGTGCTCCGTCTCGCGAACGCCGACATCCTGCCATACGACTACGTGGAGTACGCGCGCACGATGCGCCGTTACGTGCCGACGACCGGGAAGGCGATCGCGGCGCGGGGGTGGAACACGAGCATGGCGCCGCTCGATTCGGCGATCGGCCACATGGAGCGCGCCGCCATGCAGTTCGCCGCCGCGCGCGACTCGGTGCTGGCGCGCGGCACGCCGCGGCGGGCGGTGAGCGACCGGGCGAACGCCGCGCTGCTCGGCGTCGAGCGCGCGCTCACGCGCCCCGAGGGGCTGCGCACGCGCCCCTGGTTCCGCAACCTGATCTACGCCGCGGACGAGAACAACGGCTACGCGAACATGGTGTTCCCGTCGGTGAACGAAGCCGTGCGCACCGGCGACCGCGCGCTGACGGAGCGCGAGCTGGCGGATCTCGCCAAGCGGTTCGAGGGGGCGGCGAAGGCGCTGGAGAAAGCGACGGCGGCGCTCAGATAGTAGGACCTGGTGGCTAGACCACCATGGAACGCGTGTGGCGTGTGGGGAACTGACGGAATGAGGAGGG
>CAMLEQ010000077.1 GCA_946479015.1 uncultured Gemmatimonadota bacterium
AACGCGTGTGGCGTGCAGACGGCGGTCGTAGGCGAGAGGAGACGGGTAGAGCGCGTGTAGGGCGGGATGTAGAGAGAGTCCCCCTACAGCCGAACCTACACGCGCCGTACCTCCCTCCTCTTTCCGTCAGTTCCCCACACGCGACACGCGTTCCATGGTGGTCTAGCGACCAGGTCCTAGACTCCCTCTCACGGCGCCTCCATCCGCGCCACCGGCGGCTCGCCGAAGATCCCCTGGTAGCTCACTCCCTCGGGAAGCTCCACCGGCTGCATGATCGTGAGCGGGCGGCCGTTCCCCACCACGCGTGACTCGTCCACCGCCACGAACGCGGTGTACTGGCTCACCAGGTGGAACTCCACTGCGAGGCCGGTGATCTCGCGCTCCAGCTCGGAGCGCCGCGAGTCGCTCGCGCCGAGCATCTCGCGCGACAGGTCGGCGATGCGCCACCGCGCCCACGCCGGCGCCAGCGCGGCGTGCTGCGCCTCGCGCTCGGGGAGCGTGATGCGCACGGGATAGCGCACCCGCTTCCGGCCGATCCGTCCCGTCACCCACGCCGTCCCGCTCGCGCTCCGGGTATAGCGCGCAATCACGTCGATGGTCTGGCCGGCGAACAGGTCGCCGAGCTTCGACGGGTACACGTCGGTCACCGGGAGCCCGTTCCAGTCGATCGCCACGTCGGCGAGCACGGGGGAGTCGATCGCGTCGAAGAGCTGCGTCACCGCGCGGTCGGTGTGCGCGGGGTCGCGGGGGATCACCACGAACGACTGCCCGCCGCCTTCCTCGCCGATCCCATCGATGAGGTAGCGGTTCACGCTCGAGCCGATCCCGAAGCCGAAGAAGCGCGCGTCGCCGCGCTCGCGCTGGATGGTGCTCAGGATGCGCGCCTCGTCCCCCACGAAGCCGTCGGTGAGAAAGACGTACATCTGCAGGGACCGGTCGTCGTGCTCGGCGCGCAGCGCGCGCTCGAGGCCGGCGAGCATCTCCGTCCCGCCGCCCGCCCGGAGATTCTCCAGGAAGCGCTTCGCCTCCGCCACGTTCTCGGGGGAGCGCGGCTGCGCGCGCTCCCAGAGCTGCGCGTTCCCGCTCGCGAAGTACACGATGTTGAACCGGTCGTCCGGGCGCAGCTCGTCGAGCGTGCGCGTCACGAGCTCCTTCGCCATCGTGATGGGCGTCCCCATCATGCTCCCCGACACGTCCATGATGAAGGTGATCTCGCGCGGCATCACCTGGTCGTCGCGCGGCGCGGCCGGCGGCTGCATCGCGAGCGTCAGGTAGCCGCCGGAGCGGTCGCGGTGCGCGAGCACCCCCACCTGCGTCTCGGTGCCCGCCACGCTCCACCGCAGCACGAAGTCGCGGTTGGGAATTCCATCCTGCGGCGACAGGCGCACCACGCGCCGCGTGGCCGAGGGGCGCTGGATCTCCACCGCGTGCGCCACCGACGCCAGCTTCGTCACCGGGAGCCCGGCATCGAGCGTGACCGAGAGCGAGATGTCGTGCCCGCTGCGCTCCCCCGGACGCAGCACGGGCGGGGTGATCCGGCTCGCGTCGGGCACCACGTTCGTGTTCGGCGCCCGGCCGCCGCCGTCGCTCGGCGGCGCTCCCGTGTCACCCCCCGCGCCGTTGGCTGCCAGCAGCCCCGGTCCACGCGCGCGCCCCGGGATGTAGCGCGGCCCCACGACCATCGGGAACACCCACTCGTACTCCCCGTGCTCGTACGCGAGCCGCTCGAAGTACGTGATGCGGATCGACACCTCCGCCCCCGGCGCGATGTTCGCCACGCTCTGGGTGAAAATGTTCGGCCGCTCCTGCGTGAGCAGGCTCGCCGTCTGCCCGCGCGCCAGCGCCTCGCGGTAGATGCGCTCCGCCTCCGCGCGCGGGCGCACCACGCCCACGATCTTGCGCCCGTTCGCCTCCATCACGAAGTCGTTCACCGCCGCCAGCGACGGTAGCGGGAACACGTACACCGCCTCGATCGCCGTGCGGTACGGGTTCGCGTAGCGCTGCTCCACCACCGTGCGCGCGAGGAAGCCGCTGATCTCCGCCTGCACGTCGGTGTGCCGGAGCGGGAACTCTCCCACGATCTCCCCGTCCTTCCCGCGCGCGCGAAGCACCCCCTGCGCCGGCGGCGCGTTCGCCGCGTCGCGCGACGCGGCCACGCTGTCCACGGCCATCGGTGCCCGGGCGGCGAGCGAGTTGGACACGACCACGACCTCGTCCGCGCTCTCCAGCTCCTTCGCCATTGCCGGCGCGGCGGCGAACCTCGGGGCCGGGGCCGCGGCGAAGCCGGGCGCTGCGGCGGCCACGTCTGCCGGCGGTGCCGACGACGGCGCCGATCGCCCGCGCAGCACCACCCGTCCGACCCCTCCGGCAGCCCCGCTCACCACCACCTCGCTCAGCCGCAGCGGATTCGACTCGAGCACGAAGTCGAGCGTGTCCGTCTTCCCCGCGCGCGGTCGCACGGTGCGACTCCCCTGCTTGTAGCCGATCATCCGCGCGAGCACGGTCAGCGGCTCGGTCGTGATGCGCGTGGCGGGGATGGCGAGCATGTAGTGTCCGCTCGCATCGGTGCGCGTCCCGATCCTCGTGCGCTCCACGAGCACCGAGACCCCCGGCAGCGGCACTCCCGCCGGGGAGGTGACGCGGCCGACGATGGTGGCGCCGGCGGAATCGGGCGCGGCCGGTGCGCTTCCGGCCTCCCTCGCCGCGCGCGGGGCGGCGCCGAACAGGAAGCCGAGGCCGAGGGAGACGAGCAGGGTGCGGAACATGGCGTCCTCCGTGCACGGGTGGTGGGGCGCGCGCGGAGGGCCTCGTCGCCGCCCCGCATCGCGCGCCACGAGAGGGAGACGCCGCCCGCGCTCCCGCTTGCACACGTCCGCGCCCGCGGCGTAGCTTCGGGTCGGCACGGCCGCACCCGCGGCCGGCGGTCACGCGCCCACTGCGAGGTCCCCGCGTGTCTCCCCCGGTGCTCGAACCCGTCCGGCCGGTCTTCCGCGCCCTCGCCGCCACGATCGTTCCCGATGCCGCGCAGCTCGACGAGCGCGGGTGGAGCGACCTCGAGCGGATCATCGAGGACGCGCTCGCGTCGCGCCCGGAGCGCATGCGCCGCCAGCTCGCGCTGTTCGTGCGCGCGCTCGACGTGCTCCCCCTCGCGCGACACGGCCGCCGCTTCACCGCGCTCGATCCGGCGCGCCGCGCGCGCGTGCTGCGTGCCGTGCAGGATGCCCCCCTCCTGCTCCTGCGCCGCGGCTTCTGGGGGCTGCGCACGCTCGTGTACATGGGCTACTACGCGCGCGCCGCGGGCACCGCCGCCACCGGATGGCGCGCGCACCCGCTGGGCTGGGAGGCACGTCGATGAACGAGCGCGCGTACGACATCGTGATCATCGGCTCCGGCGCCGGCGGCGGCACGGTGGCGCAGGAGGTGAGCATAATGACGCGAGATGGCGTCCGCATCCTCGTGCTCGAGCAGGGGGCGCGCCTCCGCGACGACGAGTTCACCGGCCGCGAGCTGGAGATGGCCTCCGCGCTCTACGAGGATGCCGGCGGCTTCCTCACCGCGGACGGCACCATGACGCTCGCGTTCGGCCGCGGGTACGGCGGCTCGACGGTGGTGTACACGGGCACCTCGCTCATCGCCCCCGAGCGCGTCATCGACGCGTGGCACGTCCCCGGCCTCGAGCACGAGGACATCGCGACGCGCTCGCGGCGGTTCATGGCCCAGAACAACGTGCACTTCCTCCCGCCGGAGGAGATCAACGAGAACAACAGCCTCTTCGTGGAGGGCGCGCGCCACGCGGGCTACCGCGTGGAGCAGTTCCCGGTGAACGTGCGCGGGTGCCGGGGGTCGAGCCTGTGCAACCTCGGCTGCCCCAACGCGGCCAAGCAGGGGACCAACCGCGTGCAGCTCCCCAACGCGGAGCGGAACGGCGTGGAGGTGGTGACGCGCGCGGAGGTGTTGCGCATCGAGCCGCGCGCGGTGATCGCGCGCGTGAGCGCGCGGCGCGACGGCGAGAAGGGACTTCCCTCCGAGTGGGAGCCGGGAGACTATCGCATCCGGGCCGGGATCATCGTCGCGGCCGGCGGCGCGGTGGGCTCCTCCGCGCTCCTGCTCCGGTCGCGCCTCCCCGCGCCGCTCCCGCGCCTCGGCACGGGGTTCACCGCGCACCCCGCGCACATCCTCGTGGCCGAGCACGCGCGCGAGATCACGAACGACGTGGGACACCCCAAGAGCTACTACGTGGACCGCGCGGAAGACGAGGGCTACGTGCTGGAGACGTGCATGTACTTCCCCTTCACCACCGCGAAGAACCTCACCGGCTTCGGCGACCAGCACGCCGCGCTCATGCGCGCCTTCCCCCGCCTGCAGATGATCCTCGTCCTCGCCTGCGACCGCGCGATCCCCGGCAATCGCGTGTCGGTGGATGCCGCCGGGCGTCCGGTGGTGCATTACCGGTTCACCCGCGAGGTGGTGGACTCGTTCGTGCGCGCCACGCGCGCCGCGGCGCGCATCTTCTTCACCGCCGGCGCGGTGCGCGTGCACGCGCCGAGCGCCGAGCCGCCGCTCATCGAGGCGCGCGACGCCCGGCGCGTGGACGAGCTGATCGACGCGCGCCACTTCCGCGCGGGGAAGATCTCCGTGTCCGCCGCGCACCTCATGGGCGGGTGCGCGATGGGCGTGAGCCACCAGGACTCGGTCACCGATGCGTGGGGGCGCGTGCACGGCCTGCCGTGGCTGCGCGTGGCCGACGCGTCGCTCTTCCCCGACGCGCTGGAGATCAACCCGTATCTCACCGTGATGGCGCTCGCCGACCGCGCCGCGCAGGCCATCCGCGCTGACGCGCCGGCGCTCCTCGGCCGGCGCGGCGAGGTGCCCGAGTGAAGGCCGGCGGCGCCGCGCTGGTGGTCCGCGCGCTCGAGGACGAGGAGATCCCGTTCGCGTTCGGCATTCCCGGCACGCACAACATCGAGCTGTACGACGCGCTCGCCGCGTCGCGGCGCGTGCGCCCCGTGCTCGTCACCGACGAGCAGAGTGCCTCGTTCATGGCGGACGCGGTGTGGCGCGCGTCGGGGCGGCTCGGCTGCGCGAACATCGTTCCCGGGGCGGGGCTCACGCACGCGCTCTCCGGAGTGGCCGAGGCGTTCATGGACGGCATCCCGATGCTCGTGCTCGGGTGCGGCATCCGCCGCGACACCGGTATGGCGTACCAGCTCCACGACGTCGACCAGTTGGCGATCGCGCGCCCGGTCACGAAGGGGGTGTTCCGCCCCGAGCGCGGCGAGGAGATCTATCCCGTGATCCGCGAGGCGTGCCGGCTCGCGCGCTCGGGGACGCCGGGGCCGGTGTTCGTGGAGATCCCGGCGAACCTGTACCTGTTCCGGCACGACGGGGCCATCCCGAACCTACCCGCCGCCCCCGCGCCGCCGGAGGCGCCGCGCGAGCTCGTGGCGCATGCCGCGTCGCTGCTGCGCGAGGCGCGCCATCCGCTCATCTACGCCGGACTCGGCGCCGCGGGCGCCGACCTCGTGGCGCTCGCCGAGGCGCTCGAGGCGCCGGTGGCCACCACATTCCAGGGGAAGGGGGTGTTCCCGGAGTCGCATCCGCTCGCGCTCTGGCCCGGGTTCGGCGACGCGGCCCCGCCCTTCGCGCGCGACCTCGCACGCTCGCGCGACGCCACGCTCGCCATCGGCTGCCGCTTCGGCGAGGTGGCCACCGGGAGCTACGGCGTGCGCCCGCCGCAGCCGCTGATACACGTGGACATCGCCGCCGAGGTGCTCGGCCGCAACGTGGAGACCGCGCTCGCCGTCCCCGCCGATGCCGCCGCGTTCGTGCGCGCTCTGCTCCCCCGCCTTCCCGCGCGCTCACCGGACGCCGCGCTGCGCGCGCGGATCGCGGATGGGCGCGAGAGCGTGCGCCGCGCCTGGCGGGAGCACCGCAGCGCGGAGCGCGTGACGCCGTTCGCACTGTTCGAGGCGCTCCAGCGGCGCTTCGGGGCCGAGGCGGTGTTCACCACGGACAGCGGCAACGGGACCTTCCTCGCGATGGAGCAGCTCGTGCTCGACCGGCCGGGGCACTACCTGGCACCGGTGGACTACTCGTGCATGGGCTACGCGATCCCCGCCGCGGTCGGCGCCAAGCTCGCGCGCCCCGATGCCCCCGTGATCGCGCTCGCCGGCGACGGCGCCTTCCTCATGACCGGCCTCGAGCTGCTCACCGCCGCCAACCAGGGCGCGCCGGTGATGGCGTTCGTGCTGCGCGACCGCGAGCTCGCACAGATCTCGCAGTTCCAGTCCGTGGCCATGAACCGGAAGACGTGCAGCCAGTTGCCCGACTACGACCTCTCGTCCATCTGCGATGGCGTCGGCGTGGAGTGCCTCCGCCTCGAGGGCGACGCGCAGATCGACGACGTGCTCGCCCGCTGCGCCGACGTGGTCGCCTCGGGACGCCCGGTGGCCGTGGACGTCGCCATCGACTACTCCGAGAAGACCTGGTTCACGCGCGGCGTGGTGAAGACCAACCTGGGTCGCATGCCCTGGCCCGACCGCCTGCGCTTCATCGGGCGAGCGCTCTGGCGCAGGGTCTGACCGGAAGGTGCCGGGCCGGAGTTTGTGAGAATCAGGTCAGAACCGGTAGCGGCACGCGGCACTCTCCTTCCCGTCGCTCGTCATGCGCGCGATCATCCGTTGGTGATGGCGCATCCCGCGCCCCGCGCCCCGCGCCCCGCGCTTCCCGCTTCCCGCTTCCCGCTTCCCATGCCTTTCCGCCCCGCCTCCCGCCGCCTCCTCCGCGCGCCGTCGTTCTCGGCGGCCGCCGTGCTCACTCTCGCGCTGGGGATCGGCGCCGCCACGGCGGTGTTCAGCGTGATCGCCGCCGTGCTCCTGCGCCCGCTCCCGTACCCCGGGTCGGATCGGCTCGTCGGCATCTCGCACACGCTCGTGGTCTCCGGCATCTCGAGCGTCGACCAGTCGGACGCGACCTACCTCTACTACGCCGCGGAGAATCGCGTCTTCACCGGCATGGGTGCCTATCGCGCCGACGCGGTGAACCTCGGTCCCCTCGAGGGCGCCGACGCTGCGCGCCCCGAGCGCACCCCGGCGGCGCACATCACGCCGAGCGTGCTCTCCGTGCTGCGCGCGGCGCCGCTGCGCGGACGCCCGCTTCTCGCGAGCGACGACCAGCCCGGCGCGACGCCCGTGGTGCTCATCGGTCAGCGGCTCTGGCAGGAGCGGTACGGCGCGGATCCGGCGATCCTCGGCCGGCGCATCCGCGTGGACGGCGTGGCGCGCGAGGTGGTGGGGATCATGCCGGAGCGCTTCCGCTTCCCGGAGTCCGGCACGGCGCTCTGGCTCCCCAGCGGGATCGACCCGGCGCACACGGAGTCCGCCACCTTCGACTGGCAGGCCGTGGCGCGCCTGCGCGATGGCGTCACGCCGGCCGCGGCGGCGGCGGACCTCCAGCGGCTCCTGCCGCACGTCCCCGAGGCATACCCGGGGCGGCTCTCGGCGTCGTCGATCGCCGCGATCCACATGAGCGCGGCGGTGCGCCCGCTGCGCGACATCGTGGTGGGCGATGTGGCGCGCGTGTTGTGGGTGGTGCTCGGCGCGGTGGCGTTCGTGCTGCTCATCGCCTGCGCCAACGTCGCCAATCTGTTCCTCGTGCGGGCGGAGGGGCGGCAGCGCGAGCTCGCCGTGCGCCGGGCGCTCGGCGCCGCGCGCACGGCGATCCTCGCCGACTTCATGGCCGAAGGCGTGGTGGTCGCGTCGCTCGGCGGGGTGCTCGGCGTCGCGCTCGCCACCGGGGGCGTGCACCTCTTGAAGACGCTCGGCGTGGGGATGGACGTGCCGCGCATCGCCGAGGTGCGCGTCGACCTCGTGGTGCTCGCGTTCGCCGTCGCGGTCACCGCCCTCGCCGCGTTGCTCGTGGCGGCGGTGCCCGCGTTCCGCTTCGGAGCGGTGTCGCCCGCGACGGCGCTGGCGGGGGGTGGTCGGTCGGCGACCGCGGGGCGCGAGCGGCACCGCGCGCGGAGTGTGCTCGTCGCATCGCAGGTGGCGCTCGCGCTCGTGCTCCTCGCGGGCGCGGGGCTCATGGCGCGCAGCTTCGCCCGGCTGCGCGCCGTCCCTCCGGGCTTCGAGGCGTCTGGTGCGCTGACGCTGCGCGTGTCGCTCCCCGAGGCGGCGTACCCCACCCCCGACCGCGCGGCGCAGCTCTACGCCGGCGCGCTCGACCGGATGGCCGCCGTCCCCGGAGTGACCGCGGTGGGGATCACCTCCAAGCTTCCGCTCGACATCGAGGGGAAGCAGGACAGCGGCGTGTGGGTGGAGGACCACCCGTTGCGCCCGCGTGAGATCCCCGGCATCCACCCCATCGCGTACGTCTCGTCAGGCTACTTCCGCGCGATGGGGATCCCGCTCCTCGCCGGCCGCTCGTTCGACGTCCTCTCTCCGGGGACCGCGCCGCGTGAGGTGGTGGTGAGCCGCGGGCTCGCCGAGCGGTACTGGAAGGGGGAGAGCGCCATCGGCAAGCGTATCCGTCTCGATCCGCGGAGCCCGTGGTCCACGGTGGTCGGCGTGGTGGGTGACGTGCGCGGCGCCGGGCTCGAGGATCCGCCGGAGCAGGCGGTGTACGCGCCCCTCCTCGCCGGCGCCCCCGCCGCAGCCCCCGGCCGCTGGACGCCGCGCGACGTGGCGTTCGTGGTGCGCGCCGCCGGCGACCCGGCCGCGGTGGCCGGAGCGGTGCGCAACGCCGTGCGAGAGCTCGATCCGTCGCTCCCCGTCTACCAATTGCGGCCGATGACGGCGATCCTGGCGCGCGCATCGGCCCGCACATCGTTCACGCTGCTCCTCCTCGCCATCGCGTCCGCGGTCTCGCTCGCGCTCGGCGCGGTGGGGATCTACGGCGTGATCTCGTACGTGGTGAGCCTGCGCACGCGCGAGATCGGCGTGCGCCTGGCGCTCGGCGCACGCCCCGCGGACGTGCGGCGGATGGTCTCTCGCCAGGCGGCGGCGATCGCGGCGGCCGGGATCGTCGCTGGCCTCGCCGGCGCGGTCGTGCTCACGCGCTTCCTCGCCTCGCTGCTGTTCGAGATCAGCCCCACCGATCCCGTCACGCTGGCCGCGGCGGCCCTGCTCCTGCTCGCGATCGCGGTGGTGGCGAGCTGGATCCCGGCGACGAGAGCGGCGAGCATCGATCCGGCGATCGCTCTCCGGGCGGAAGGGTAGGGATTAGGAGGTAGGTGGGACGGGTGGAACGTGGGAGTGGAGCGCGTGTGGCGTGTGGGGGACTGACGGAAAGAGGAGGGAGGTAGAGCGCGTGTAGGCTCGGCTGTAGAGAGAGTCCACCTACGCACGAACCTATTCTCGCTCTACCTCGCTCCTCTTCCCGTCAGGCTCCCACACGCCACACGCGTTTCATGGTGGTCTAGCGACCAGGTCCTAGACCCCCTACCTCCCCCGCAATATCCCCTCGAACACGTCCACCGCCGCGTCCCCGCCCACCTGCCCCAGCCAGAACAGCGCCTTCCCCCGGATCCTCGGGTCCCTGTTCGTGCGCGCGATCCGCGTGAGCGCAGGCACGGCCTCGCGCTTCGGCTGCTGGGAGAGCGCGAACACGGCCTGGGCGCGCACGTCCTCGTCGTCGTCCGTGGACCGATCGCTATGGTCGGCGAAGAGATCGGTGCCGTTCACCTGCGCCGCGGCGGCGCGCGACAGCCAGAAGGTGGCGCTCTCGCGCGTGGCGCGTGGGAGCTCGTGCGCGCGGGCGATCCGGAGCAGCGAGGGCCACACGGTGGCACTGTCGGCGACCACCGCGCCGAGGATCGCCTGCGATCCCGACTCCCCGGACAGCCGCGGCGCGAGGGAGAGCAGCCACTCGGCAGCCTCGCGCGGGGGCGCCTCACCGATGTCGGTGGCGGTGGCGTCGTTCCCGTTCACGTACGTCCGCACCCGGTCCACCGCGCCGTCGCGCATCGTGAGCACCACGCGCGCCGGGCCGGGCGCGCACACCGGGCGCATGCCGTCGGACACGGTGATGTTGCCGAAGTACGTGTCCCCGCCGGTGCCGATCGAGCCGCGCCCGTCGCCGCAGACGCCGGGGCGCGCACGATAGCGGAGCTGCACCCGCCCGTCACGCACCGCGGCCACCCGCTGCGCGAGCGACTGCGCGCGCGCCGAGGACGCGGCGCCGATCGCCATCATCGCCGCCGCGCACGCCGCGAGCGCCTGGCGCGGCGCGCGCCCCCTCGAGCCATTCCCGATTCGCATGCGCGCCTACTTCTCGAGGATGGAGCCGAGGAACTCCGACACGCGCGGATCGTGCTTCTGGCCGAGCCAGAACATCGCCCGCTTGCGCATGTCGTGGTCCGGATCGGATCGCGCGATGTCCATGAGCTTCGTCGTCGCCGCCGAGTCGTCGCGCTGGGAGAGGACGAAGATCGCCTGCTTCTTCATCTCCGGCTCCCGAAGCGCCCCGTAGAGGGCGGCGATGTCCGTGGTGGACAGCGCGCCCTCCCCCTCCCCCTGCCCCGCCCAGAAGAGTGCCTGCTTGCGCACGTGCAGCGCCCCGGACTCGTTCGTGATGAGCGCCCTGAGCCAGCGCGCGCCGTCCGTGCCGCCGTGCTGCGCGATCCCCATGAGGGCGCGATCCTGAAGCCGCTCGGGGAGCGAGGCGAAGTGGTCGCGCAGGAAGGCGATGTCCTCCGGACGGCTCTCGTGCTGCCCGAGCACGAACACCGCCTCTCCGCGCACCTCGTCGCTGGTGCCGGCGCGCACCACCAGGTCGCGGAGCGCCGCCGAGGCGCGCGCGTCGTCCGTCTGGCCGAGCCAGAACGCCGCCTTCTTCGCGAACCAGGGCTCGCGGTCATCTCTCGTCGCGTCGATGAGCGCGGGGACACCGGTGGCATCGGGAAACTGGGAGAGCACGAACAGCGCGTGCGTGCGCATCGCCTCCTCCTCGCCGGCATCGATGGCGATCACGCGCACGGGATCGAGCGTCCCCGGCTCGTCCACCTGTCCCGCCCAGAAGAGCGCGCGCTTGCGCACCTTCAGCGGGCGCGCGTGGTCGCGGGCGAGGGCGAGGAACGCCGGCGCGATGGTGGTGCTGTCGGCGAGCGCCGCGGGCATCACCGCCTCGTGCGCCACCGCTTCGGGCGCCGTCCGCGCGAGGGTGAGCAGGTAGTCCACCGCCTCGCGATCGGACACCGTGCCCAGGTCGGTGACGCCGCTCCCCGTCGCGCCGCCGATCGACGTGCGCAGGCGCGTGAGCTCGTGGCCGGCCACGGTGACGCGCACGCGCACCGGGCCGGGAACGCATTCCCGGCTCCACTCGTCGCGCATCTCGAAGTGGTCGCGGAAGGAGATCATGCGGTCACCATCGCCGCACACGCCGGAGCGGGAGGCGAAGCGGAAGTCGGCGTCGCCGGAGACGGCGCGTACGCGCTCGGCCAGCGACTGGGCGGATGCCGGCGCGGCGGCGGCGACCAGCACCGCCGCGGCCACGCCCACGAGATCAGTTCGAGTCATTGCCGATCAGCTCCTCCAGGAGTTTCCGCACGCGCGGATCGTCGCGCTGGCCGAGCCAGAAGATCGCCTTCTTGCGCAGCTCGCGGTTCGTGTCGTGGCGCGCGATGTCGATGAGCTTGTCCGTGGCCGCGGGGGCGTCGCTCTGCGACAGCGCGAAGATGAGCTGCTCCTTCAGCTCCTGGTCGGGGAGGCGGTCGTAGAGCGACACCAGCGCCGGCGCGCTCCCGTCCTCCTGCCCCGCCCAGAAGATCGCCTTCTTGCGGATCTCGACACCCTGCTTGGCGTCCGTGGCGACATCGAGCAGCCAGCGGCGGCTCTCGGCGTCTCCCTGCTGCGCGATCGACTGCACCACCTGCTCCTGCAGCCGCTCGCTCTTCAGCGAGGGGAAGAGCTCGCGCAGGTACGCGAAGTCCTCGCTCTTCCCGCGGAAGTGGCCG
>CAMLEQ010000078.1 GCA_946479015.1 uncultured Gemmatimonadota bacterium
CTTGGTCACGTGGCCGACCACGAACACGGCGGTGCCGCTGTCCTTCGCGAAGCGCATGAGCCGGGCCGCGCATTCGCGCACCTGCCCCACGTTCCCCGGCGCCCCCTCCAGATCGCTCGTGAAGATCGTCTGCACGGAATCCACGAACATCGCCTGCGGCTCCATCGCCGCGCCGGTGGCGAGGATGGTCTCGAGCTGCGTCTCGCTGAGAAGCTGCACCTCGCCCGCCGCCTCGGCGAGGCGGTCGGCGCGGAGCTTCACCTGGAGCGGCGACTCCTCCCCCGACACGTAGAGCGCGCGGTGCCCTTCCCCCTGGAGCCGCGCGGCCACCTGGAGCAGGAGCGTGGACTTGCCGATCCCCGGCTCGCCGCCGATGAGCACCATGGAGCCGGGGACGATCCCGCCCCCGAGGACGAAGTCGAACTCGTCGATGCCGGTGGTCCAGCGGCGGCTCTCGGAGCCGTGTACCTCGGCGAGCCGGGCGGTGGGAGCCACGCTCCCCCCGTCGGCGAGCGCGGCGCGCCCGCCGCGACGGCGCGCGGCGGGGGTGGCGGCGGGGGGCGCGGACACCTCCTCGACGAGGGTGTTCCACTCCCCACACACGTCGCAGCGCCCCGCCCACTTGGGGTGGTCGGCGCCGCACTCGGTGCAGCGATAGACGGTCCTGGACTTCGGCATGGCGTCGGATGCTCCTGGATCACCGAAATTTAACCGACGGGACCGTGAGGAGCATCATGCGCCGATCGCGGCGCGCGGCCAAAGCCCGCGCCGCTCGTCAGGACGTCCGCGCCGTGTAGTTCTCGAAGCGCGTGTACGCCTTGTGGAAGAACAGGTTCACGAACCCGATCGGGCCGTTGCGCTGCTTGCCGATGATGATCTCGGCGCGCCCCTCGAGCGAGTTGCCATCCTTGTCGGTGGGGCCGTCGTAGACTTCCTGCCGATAGATGAACATGATGAGGTCCGCGTCCTGCTCGATGGCGCCCGACTCGCGGAGGTCGGAGAGCTGCGGCCGGTGGTCGCCGGCGCGCTGCTCCGGGGCGCGCGAGAGCTGCGACAGCGCGATCACGGGGACGCTCAGCTCCTTGGCGAGCGCCTTGAGGCCGCGGGAGATGTTGCTCACCTCCTGCTGCCGGCTCTCAGAGTTCGGCGGTCCCTGCATGAGCTGCAGGTAGTCCACGATGATGAGCCCCACGTCGGCGTCGGCCTTCAGCCGCCGCGCCTTGGAGCGCATCTCGAGCAGCGTGATGGCCGGCGTGTCGTCGATCCACATCGGCGCCGCGCTCAGGATGCCGGCGGCGCGTGCCATGCGCGGGAAGTCGTCGTCGCGCAGCAGCCCCTTGCGGAGCTTCTGCGCATCCACGCGCGCCTCCGCCGTGAGCATACGCTGGACGAGCGACTCCTTGCTCATCTCGAGCGAGAAGATCGCGACCGCCGTCTTGGCCTCGATCGCCGCGTGTTGCGCGATGTTGAGCACGAACGCCGTCTTCCCCATCGACGGACGCGCGGCGACGATGATCAGATCCGCCGGCTGGAAGCCGGAGGTCATCTCATCGAGGTCGGTGAAGCCGCTCGCGACGCCGGTGATCGTCTTGCCGCCGCGCTGGAGCGCCTCGATGCGCTCCATGGTCGGCCACATGAGCTCCTTGATGCGCGTGAAGCCCTGCGTGCCGCGCTGCTGGCTCACCTGGAAGATGCGATGCTCGGCTTCGTCGAGCAGCTCGGCCGAGGTGCTCTTCCCCTCGAACGCCTCGGCGACGAGGCCGGTGCAGGTCTCGATCAGCCGGCGCTGGAGCGCCTTCTCCTTGACGATGCGGGCGTGGTACTCGACGTTCGCGGACGTCGGCACCGCGTCCACGAGGAAGGCGATGTACTCCTTGCCGCCGCTCGCCTCGAGCTCGCCGCGGCGCGAGAGCTCCTCGGCGAGCGTGAGCGGATCCACCACCTCGCCGCGCTCGGAGATGCCGACCATCGCGCGGAAGAGCCGCCGGTTCCCTTCCCGGTAGAACATCGTGTCGTCCACGTGCTCCGTGGCGCGCAGGATGGCATCCTGGTCCATGAGCATCGCGCCGAGGACCGCCGTCTCGGCCTCCTCGGAGTACGGCGGACGGCGGTCGCGGTACGCGTCACGCGGCGGCGCTATCGAGTAGTCGGCGGGCGAGCTGGACATCTTCCCAGGTAGGTCGCTTCCAAGCGGGGTTACGGAGGAGCGCGGCCGGATGGTAGGTGACGACCACGGGGATCCCGTGATAGCGATGCACCGCGCCACGCAGCTTGCCGATCGCGAGCTTCGTCTCGAGCAACGTCTGCGCGGCGAACGTCCCGAAGGCGACGATCACCTTGGGACGCACCAGCTCGATCTGCCGGGAGAGGTAGGGGCGACAGGCCTCCACTTCTTCCGGACGGGGATTGCGATTGCCCGGCGGTCTGTGCTTGAGGACGTTGGCGATGAACACCTCGTCCCGGCTCAAGTTAATCGCCGCCAGGATCTTCGTCAGGAGCTGCCCAGCCTGGCCGACGAACGGCCGGCCGGTGGCGTCCTCGTTGGCGCCCGGCGCCTCCCCCACGCACATGAGCCTGGCCTGGGGGTTCCCCTCCCCTGGCACGGGGTGGGTGGCGGTACGGTAGAGGTCACAGCGGGTGCAGGCGGCCACCATGCGCGCCACGTCGTCGAGCGTGGCGCAGCTCCCCGCGGGGCCGACGAACAGCTCCTGATCGGCGGAGCCGACCACGAGCCCCGCCGGTGGCTCGCCGGCTCTCGATGTGCTCTTCGCGGACGGCACCGATGTCGCCGGGGGCGCGCTGGGTGCGGGCTCCGATGGTGCGTCGGCTCCGGGAGCGCCGGCTCGAGGGCGCCTGCCGGCGCCCTCTTCCGTTCCGCTCGCGGCGGCGACGCGGCGGCCGGGAGCGGGCACGTCGGCTCCGGCGGCCCTGAGCGCCTCGCGCCAGTCCGCCGGCGCCGCCGCTCCGGAGGGCGGGGGCACGGCGGGGGCGGCGGGCGCGGCGCGTTCCTCCCGCCCGCGCTCCGCGGGTGTCGCGTTCGCCGCCGGGTCCGCGCCGGCACGCGCGGCGCCGAGGATGCGCAGCACCTCGTCCACCGTCATCCCGTCGAGCACCAGCTCGCTCTCCCCCAGCTCGCGGCGCTGCTCGAGGTAGCGCCGCAGCAGCTCCTCAGCGCGCACCGAGCAGCGCTCCCACGCGGTCGAGGATGAGGTCGGCGACGTCGCTCTTGGGCATCAGGGGAAACACCTCCGGCTCGCCATCACGCGCGATGAGCGTGACGCGGTTCGTGTCCACCGCGAATCCCGCGCCGGGCTCGCGCGCATCGTTCGCGACGATGAGATCGAGCTGCTTGGCGGCGAGCTTCTCGCGGGCGTTCGACACCAGGTCGTCCGTCTCGAGGGCGAAGCCGACGATCACCGCGCCGGCGCGGCGCGCATCGCGCGTGTCCGCGAGGATGTCGGTGGTCCGGGTGAGCTGGATCGCCGGCGGCGCGCCATCCTGCTTCTTGATCTTGCTCGGCGCGGGGAGCGCGGCGCGGAAGTCGGCGGGCGCCGCGGCCATGATCAGCGCGTCCGCCTCGGGGAGCGCGCGCCGGACGGCGGCGGCCATCTCCTCGGTGGTCTCCACGCGCACCACGTGTGCGACCACGGGGAGCGGCACCTCGAGCGGGCCGGCGATGAGCGTGACGTCCGCGCCGCGCCGCCACGCCGCGGCGGCGAGCGCGACGCCCATCTTGCCGCTGCTCCGATTGGAGAGGAAGCGCACGGGGTCGATCGCCTCGCGCGTGGGGCCGGCGGTCACCACGACGCGGCGGCCGCCGAGGGAGCCATCGTCGAGCAGCCGCGCGGCGTGCGCCAGGATCGCGTCCGGCTCCGGCATGCGCCCGGGGCCGCTCCCCTCGCCCGCGGCGAGCGGTCCCTCGTCAGGCTCCACCACCGTGTACCCGATGCCGCGCAGATGCTCCACGTTGCGCCGCGTCTGCGGGTGCGCCCACATCCGGTCGTTCATCGCCGGCACCAGCAGCACCGGTGCCTCGGTGGCGAGCAGGCACGCGGTGAGCAGGTCATCCGCCCGTCCCTGCGCGGCGCGCGCCATGAAGTCGGCGGTGGCGGGCGCCACCACCACGGCATCGGCCTCGCGCGCCAGCCGGATGTGATCGAGCGCCCGCCCCAGGGCGAAGATGTCGGTGTGCACGGGGCGCCCGGTGAGCGCCTCGAAGGTGATCGGCCCCACGAACTCCGTGGCCGCGCCGGTCATCACCACATCCACCGCGGCGCCGCCCTGCGCGAGCAGACGCGCGAGCCACCCCGCCTTGTAGCTCGCGATCCCCCCGGTCACACCGAGGAGGACGCGCCGACCCTCGAACGGGCGCACGGGGCGGGATGCGTCAGTGGCCGCGACGCGGCACCACGCGGTACTCGAGCCCCTGCTCCCCCGTCAGCTCCTCGAGGGCGCGCGTGGTGAGCTTCTTCTCGCGGCCGTCCCCGGTGCGGGGAAACTCGTTCATCAGGCGCGCGTACTTCGCCGCGATGAGCACGCCCAGATACTTGTTCGCCGCGCGCTTGGCGACGTCCGTCGGTGTGAAGACCTGCATGTCGATTCCTCCTCAGGTTCCGAGTTCGCGCTCCAGCCGCTCGATGATCGCGCGGACGTCGCGCTCCACGTTCTGCAGCCGCTCGCGCCGGAGCCCCTCGGAGTCGATGATCCCCGAGACGCTCGCCACGGCGCGATCGAGCTCGTCGTTCAGCACCACGTAGTGGTAGTTCGGCACCGCCCGCAGCTCCACGAGCGCGCTCACCAGCCGGCGCTTCAGCGACTCGCGCGACTCGGTGTCGCGCGCTCGCAGGCGCTCCAGCAGCACCTCGCCGGACGGCGGGAGCACGTAGATGAGCACCGATTCGGGGAACGCGGTGCGGAACTGCGCCGCGCCCTGCACGTCGATGTCCATGATCACGTGCTGTCCCGACGCCAGCACCCGCTGCACCTCGCTGCGGAGCGTGCCGTACAGGTTGCCGTGCACCTCCGCCGACTCGGCGAACTCGCCGCGCTGCTGACGCTCGAGAAACTCCGGCGTGGACAGGAAGTAGTAGTCGCGCCCGTCCACCTCGCCGTTGCGCGGCGCCCGCGTGGTGCAGCTCACCGAATACCCCACATCATCCCGGCGCTCCAGCAGCCGGCGCGCGATGGACGTCTTCCCACCGCCCGACGGCGCCGACAGGATGATCGGGAACGCCTTCATTCGACGTTCTCCACCTGCTCGGCGATCCGCTCGAGCTCCTCCTTCACCGCCACGACGTGATGGAGCATCTCCGCGTCGCGCGCCTTGCTCCCCGTGGTGTTCGCCTCGCGCAGCATCTCCTGGAGCAGGAAGGCGAGCCGCTTCCCCACCTGCTCCCCCGCGGCCGCGCGCAGCGTGCCGCGGAACGCCGTGAGGTGCGACCGGAAGCGGTCCACCTCCTCCGCCACGTCCAGCCGGTCGGCGAGCACCGCGATCTCCTGCGCGAGCCGCACCGGGTCGAGATCCACGCCGTCCGCCAGCTCCCGCACGTTCTTCCGCAGGCGCTCGCGCTCGGCGACGAGCCGCTCCGGCGCGCGCGCCGCGATCCGCTCGAGCGCCTCCTCCACGGTGTCGATGCGACTCGCCAGCAACGCCGCGAGCCGCTCCCCCTCCGCGGCGCGCATCGTCGTGAGTGCGCCGAGCGCCTCCTGCACGACCGCCGTGAGCTCCTCCACGCTCCCCGCGCCGTCCTCGCCGCCATCCGCCGAGAGGACATCGGGAAGACGCAGCACCGTTCCCACATCGAGCGCCTCGCCCAGCCCGTGCCGCGCCTGGAGCGCGCGGATCAGCTCCACGTACGTCGCGAACCGCGCCTCGTCCACGGATACCGGTGTGCGTGCATCGCGCTCCACGCGCGCGGTGAGCGTCACGTGGCCGCGCGCGATGCCGCGCCGCAGCACCTCGCGCACCTCTCCCTCCCAGCGGGAGAGCGAGGACGGCAGCTTGATGCTCGGATTGAAGAATCGATGATTGACGGTGCGCAGCTCGACGGTGACCTGCTGGGTTCCCACACGTCCCGTCGCCGCGCCGAAGCCGGTCATGCTACGGATCATGGGCAGTCGTCTAAGTTACGGCAGGACAATGGCATTGTCAATTCCAGAACTGCCAGCGCACGCCGTACACGAACCGCTGCCGCGGCTGCAGGAACCCGGGCACGTACTCGAACACCTGCGGCCGGATGCCGTACGAGGAGTTCCAGAAGATCACCGCGTCCTGGATGCGGATCTCCACCCGCGTCACGATCGTGTGGCTGTACACCGCCACCGGCACCGCATCGCTGAACGCTTCGCTCGCGCCGGCCACCGGAAAGAGCACGTTCTGCCGGTACTCGTGCGCCACGGAGCCGAGGAAGCCGAAGTTGCCGCTCGGAAAGCGGCTCATCCACTTCGTGTCGATGTACAGCTCCTCGCGCGATTGGAGCTGCGGGCGATACCACCCCGCCGCGTTCCACCGCACCCCCCAGAGGTCCACGCCGAGATCCTTGTAGATCTTCCCGCGGATGCCGCCGAACACCCCCGTCGCCGCGGCGGATGTCGCGGAGTGGAAGGCCGTGTCGTACGCGATGAGCCCGGGCACCACGGTGACGTCGCGCCGGAGCACGCCGCCGCTCAGCCATGTACGCCCGAGGCGCAGGTCCAAGCTGCCGCGCGCCCCCCACCGCGACCCGCCATCGAGCCCTCCGCCGTGTCGGCGCGTGACGGCGCCGTTCAGGCTCAGGAAGGAGAGCGGCGAAAGGCGGACCGCGGCTTCCTCCTCCGAGGTGGTGTCCGCCCCGCGATGCTCCGCCCTGAACGAGACGCCGAGCACGGCGTGGTCGAACGACGCACGCGCGGAGAGCGCGTTGCGGTGGCTCCCCTCGACCATGCGGAAGCGGTCGGTGGCGCTCAGCCTGACGGGGCCGCGGGTGATCCCGGCCGCCGCCACGTACTGCGCCACCGTGCGCACGGTGTCCGCGTTGTCCGTCGCGCTGAACGGCGTGTGCTCGTCGAAGCGGTGGGTGGACGCGATGGCCTGCACCCACGAGCCGGAGTCGGGATCGCCGTAGCCGGCGCGCACGTAGCCATCGAGACGCGTGCGCTCCTGCGGCGGGATCGTGCCGGTGCCGAGCTGCGAGACCTGCTCGTCGCGCGAGCGGCTGGCGCGCGTCGCGAACGCATCGAGGCTCCACTTCCGCTTCGCCCACCCGAGTCGCCCGATGAGGGACAGCTCGTCGCCGCCCCCGACGTCGCTGTTGCTCGACGTGCCGAACTGCTGGCCGGCCACCTGGAATGCCATCCCGTTGCCGTATCGCTTGCCGTAGAAGCCGCGGTACAGCGTGGTGGACTGGCTGCCGTCGGCCACGTCCACGCGGGTGCTCGTGGTCGTGCGCCGCACGCTCCACGTGCGCGCGTACACGCGCAGCTCGTCGGCGCCGCGCTCCACCTCGAGGCTCTCCAGCGACCAGAGCTGCACCTCGCCCAGATCGAGCGCGCCCGGCGACCGCGGGTCGAGCGCATCGATCTCCACCCCATCGATGAACACGCGCACGCGCGACGGATCGCCGAGGTACGCGGCCGTCATCGGCGACGCCAGCCAGCCAGAGCGGAACGTGGTCACGCCGGGGATGCGCGAGAGCAGATCGAAGAGCGTGAAGTTGCCGATCGAGAAGAGCTGGTCTCGATTCCAGCGGTACTCGGCGGCCGGATCGAGGAGCGGCGGCAGCGATGCGTGCGCGAGCGCGGCCTTGATGGTGTCCTTGGGCACCTTGCTGGTGTCCGCGAGCGTGTCCGACGGCAGGGGAACGGCACGTCCCGCCGCCGTGTCCGCGGGCGCGCGCACGCTGTCGCGGCGCGCGCCACCGGTGTCGGCCGCCGCGCGCGCGCTGTCTCGTGCAGCCGCGGCGGTGTCGCGGGCGACGCCCTGGGCCGCGAGGGCGGCGGGCACCGCGCAGAGCAGCAGCAACAGCCACGCGGCGCCGGCGCGCCGCATCGCGACCGCGCTCAGCGCGCCCTCCCCCGCGCGAGCTCCACGAACGTTCCCACGGGGGTGCCGGTGGGACCCTTCGGGAGCCAGCCCAGGTCGGACTCCGAGTACGCCGTCCCGGCGATGTCGAGGTGCACCCACGGGAACTCCTCGGCGAACTCCTTGAGGAACATCGCCGCGGTGATCGCGCCCGCCGGGCGTCCGCCGGTGTTCTTGATGTCCGCCACGTCGCTCTTGATCAGCTCCTTGTAGTCCTCGAGCATCGGGAGCTGCCACCCCGTCTCGCCGGAGCGCTTCCCCGCCTCGAGCACCTCGCGCACCAGCGCCTCATCGTTGCCGAACACTCCAGTCGCCGTGTGCCCGAGGGCGATCACGCACGCCCCCGTGAGCGTGGCGGCGTCCACCACCGCCGCGGGCTGGAAGCGCCGCGCGTACGACAGCACGTCGGCGAGCACGAGCCGCCCCTCGGCGTCGGTGTTGATGACCTCGATGTACTTGCCGAGGTGGCTCCGCACCACGTCGCCCGGCTTCACCGCCGTCCCCGACGGCATGTTCGTGGTGCTTCCCACGAGCCCCACCACGTTCAACGGGAGGCCGAGACGGCCGATCGCCTCCATGGCGCCGAGCACGCCGGCCGCGCCGCACATGTCGAACTTCATCGCCTCCATCCCCTGCGCGGGCTTGATGGAGATCCCGCCGGAGTCGAAGCAGAGTCCCTTCCCCACGAGCGCGAGCGGCTTCGCGTCCGCCGGTCCCTTCCGGTACTCGAGGGCGATGAGCTTCGGGTCCTGGGGCGTGCCCTGAGCCACGCTGAGGAAGGAGCCCATCTGCTCGCGCTCCATCTCCGCGCGGCCGAGCACCGTCACCTGCATGCCGTGACGGGCGGCGATGTCGCGCGCGGTCTCGGCGAGGAAGTCGGGGGTGCAGAGATTGCCGGGCATCATGGCGAGGCGGCGCGCGAGCGCCATCCCTTCGCCCACCGCGATCCCACGGGTCAGCCCGTCGCGGGCCGCGCGCTCGTCGTCGACGATGATCTCGGCGTGCTCGAGCTCCGGCTTGCGCTCCTCGGCGGGCGGGGGGGACTTGAGGTCCGCGTAGTCCCAGGCGCCCATGGCGAGACCGACGGCGGCCGCCTCGACGGCGTCGGCGCCGCCTCGCCCGTCCCACCACGCGAGCGCCGGCACGCCCATCCGTCGTGCCTGACGGGCGGCGAGTCCGCCGGCGCGCCGGAGCGCGGCTGCCGGATCCGTCGCGTCGCCGAGGCCGACGAGCAGGATGCGGCGCGGGCCGCGCTCGGCGCCGGTCAGGTGGAGCGTCTCGTCTCTGGCGCCGCGGAAGTCGCGGCGCTCGAGGGTGCGGGCGAGAGCGCCGCCGAGTGCGGAGTCGAGCGAGGCGATCGCGCCGCCGGGCGTGGCGCCCTTTGCGAGGGCGATCACGAGCAGCGGCACATCGAGCGAGGCGAGATCCGCGCGTCGCGCGGTAAGGCGAAGGGGCATGATCGGCGCTCCACGATGTAAAGGAGCGAGCGCGGCATCGCCGCACCCGCTCCGCCAGGTGAGGAAATGTACAGCCGCGCATCGGCGGCGACGAGTGCGCGCACGCGACTTGCTCGGACGACTTCGTCCGATGGCGCGATCGCGCGGTCGCCCCGCGTGACGCGCGCTGCGTCGCGAGGCGCCACGCGCGGCACGCCGCCGAAACACATGATTCAGGGGCGGAACTTACCCTCGCCCCCCGCGGGCGGCAAGCGCGCCTTCGCGATGCGCGAAGCGTGCCGCGCGTCGGTAGCATCCACGGGGCACCTCGCGCATAATTCCACTATGAACCCGGCGCGCCCGGACCGGCGGGCGCCCCACACCGAGGAGAGCGATCACGCCCATGGCCACGCAGATTCTCAACACCGCGCCCGAGACGACGGACGCCTTTCCCATCAACGGCACGGACTACATCGAGTTCTACGTCGGCAACGCCAAGCAGGCGAGCCACTTCTACCGCACCGCCTTCGGCTTCCAGCTCGTCGCGTACCGCGGCCCGGAGACCGGCACGCGCGACCGCGCGAGCTACCTCATGCGGCAGGGGAAGATCCGGCTCGTGCTCACGTCGCCCCTCTCGCCCGACTCGGAGATCGCCGCCCACGTCCACAAGCACGGCGACGGCGTCAAGGACTACGCGCTCTGGGTCGATGATGCGCGCGAGGCGTACGCGACGGCCATCTCCCGTGGTGCCGTTCCGGTGGCCGAGCCGCGGGTGTTCCGCGATGACGATGGCGAGGTGGTGATCGCCGCCATCGGAACCTATGGGGACACCATTCACTCGCTCGTGGAGCGCCGTGGCTACCAGGGGCTCTTCCTCCCCGGCTTCCGCGCGGTGTCGCCGCGCTACCAGCCGAGCGAGGTGGGGCTCAAGTACGTCGACCACTGCGTGGGGAACGTGGAGCTCGGCGCCATGAACAAGTGGGTCGGGTACTACGCGAACGTGATGGGCTTCCGCAATCTCATCACCTTCGACGACCAGGACATCAGCACGGAGTACTCGTCGCTCATGTCCAAGGTGATGGCCAACGGGAACGACCGGATCAAGTTCCCCATCAACGAGCCGGCGCGGGGGAAGCGGAAGTCGCAGATCGACGAGTACCTCGAGTTCTACCGTGGGCCCGGGGCCCAGCACCTCGCGCTCGCCACCGACGACATCATCACGACGGTCACCACGCTGCGCGATCGCGGCGTCGAGTTCCTCTCCACCCCGACCACGTACTACCAGGAGCTGCAGGAGCGCGTGGGGAAGATCGATGAGCCGGTGGACACGCTCGCCGAGCTGGGCATCCTCGTCGATCGCGACCCCGACGGGTACCTGCTCCAGATCTTCACCAAGCCCGTGGAGGACCGGCCGACGCTGTTCTACGAGATCATCCAGCGCAAGGGCGCCAAGAGCTTCGGCGCCGGCAACTTCAAGGCGCTGTTCGAGGCGATCGAGCGCGAGCAGGCGCTGCGCGGGAACCTCTAGGCCGTCGGCGGCGCCGGCGCGGACTCACGGGCCCGCCGGCGCGCCGGGCACGAGCGGGCTCACTCAGGCGACACGACATGCCGATCTACCACACGCTGGGACGCATTCCGCGGAAGCGGCACACCATCTTTCGCCGCCCCGACGGCGGGCTGTACTCCGAGCAGCTCGTGGGGCACGAGGGATTCACCGGCACCTCCGCGCTCCTCTACCACGTGCATCCGCCCACCACGGTGACCTCGGTGCGGCGGTGCCGCGAGCTGCGCTACGAGGCGGATGAGGACGCGACGCTCAAGCACCGGCACTTCCGCACCTCGCAGGTGCGGCGCGGCGGAAGCCCCACGCTCGACCGCATCCCGCTGCTGTTCAACGCCGACGTCGCCATGCTCTACGCGGAGCCGGACCGGCAGGACGAGCACTTCTACCGGAACGCGCAGGCGGACGAGCTGGTGTACGTGAGCAAGGGGCGCGGCGTCCTCGAGTCGCAGTTCGGCGATCTGCCGTTCGGCGAGGGGGACTATCTGGTGATCCATCGCGGGATCATGCACCGCTTCCGCTTCGACGCCGCGGGCGATCCCCCCAAGCTCCTCGTGATCGAGAGCCGGGGACACATCCGGTGGCCGAAGCGCTACCGGAACGAGTTCGGGCAGCTCGTCGAAGGCGCCCCGTACTCCGAGCGCGACATCCGCAGGCCGATGGAGCTGCGCACGCACGATGAGCGGGGCGAGTTCCCGATCCTCGTCAAGCAGTACGACGGCCTGAACGAGGTGATGCTCGACCACCACCCGTTCGATGTCGTGGGGTGGGACGGGTACTTCTATCCGTGGGCGTTCAACATCCGCGACTTCGAGCCCATCGTGGGGCGCGTGCACCAGCCGCC
>CAMLEQ010000079.1 GCA_946479015.1 uncultured Gemmatimonadota bacterium
GCGACGACCGCGCTCGGGCACCTGCAGGCCGCGCGCGCGGCGCTGCGCGGCGGAGAGCTGGAGCGCGCCATCACCGAGGCGCGCACCGCGCTGGCGGCGGCGGAGGGATCCACCGAGGCGCGCCTGGTGCTCGCCCGGGCGCTCTCGCGCGCGGGACGCCACGGGGAGGCGCAGGAGGAGCTGCGCCGGGCGCTCCAGTCCGACGCGCTCAACGCCGCCGTGCACCGTGAGATGGGATTCTGCGCCGCGCGGCGCGGGGACTTCCCGGAGGCGGTCACCAACTGGGAGCGCTACCTCCGCCTCGCGCCGGCGGCTCCGGACATCCCGGCCGTGCGGCTCGCCACCGACGCGGCCGCGCAGCTCGCGTGCATCCTGCAGGAGCATTCCGATGTCTGACGAGATCCGCCGGCTGAGCGAGGAGCTCGCGCGCGACCCCTCGAGCCTGGTCTTCCTCCAGCTCGGCGAGGCGCTGCGCCGGAGCGGGCAGCTCGACCTCGCGCTGCGCGTGGCGCTGCGCGGCCTGGAGCGGCACCCGCACGACGCCGACGCGCACGATCTGCTCGCGCGCATCCGCGTGGACCGCGACGAGCTCGCGGAGGCGTTCGACGAGTGGGACATGGTGCTGCGGCTCGCGCCGGGGCACGTGGGGGCGCGGAAGGGGATGGGCTACGTGCTCTTCAAGCAGGGGCGCCTGGAGGAGGCGGAGCGGCACCTCAGCGCCGCCGCCGCGGAGGAGCACGCCGATGCCTCGATCGGCACCGCGCTGCACATGGTGCGCCGCCTGCAACGGTACACGGACGGGAGCGACGGGACGCCGCCGGAGGCGCAGCTCGCGGTGGCGCAGCGGCGCGTGGAGGAGGAGGCGCGCGCGCTGTTCGCCGACATCCTCGGCGACGGGGAGCAGACGGCGATCCTGCTCGACGGTGACGGGCTCGTCACGGCCGGCGCGTACATCACCGCCGACGGCCGCGACGTGGCACAGGAGGTGGGCGCCTCGCTCACCGGCGTGCCCGACGAGGCGCGTCGGGTCGTGCGGCACCTCGACCTCGGGGCGTGGAAGTCGGTGGTGTTCGAGACCGACCTCGCGACGGTGGCGATGTCGCCGGTCCGCGAGGAGTCGCTCGCGCTGGTCGCCGCCGCGCGGACGGTGCCGCTGGGGCTCGTGCGCCGCGTGCTCGAGCGGTGCGTGCTGCGCGCCGGGGCGTGGCTCGGGGAGGTCGGATGACCTCGCCGTTCGAGGAGCTCCTCACCACGATCACCCGGCAGCGCGGCGTGCTGGGGTGCATCGTGGTTGGCGAGAGCGATGGCATCGTGGTCGATGCCAGCGTGCGGGTGGGGATCGAGGGGAACGTGGTGGCGGCGCTGGCGGCGGCGCTCTACCGCAAGGCGCGCATCTGCTCGGAGACGGCGGGCCTCGCCTCCGTGACGTTCCTCCAGCTCGAGGCGGAGCGCGGCTACGTCTGCGCCGCGGGGCGCGATGGGCTCGTGATCGTGGTGCTCGCCGATGCGCGAGCACAGGTGGCGCTCATCCGGACGGCGATGCTGCAGTCGGTGGAGATGCTGGCATGCTGATGAAGGTGGCCGAGGCCTGGGTGGAGACGCCGCTGCAGCGGTTCGTGGACGATGCGCGGGTGCGCTTCGCGCTCCTGCTGCACCCGAGCGGGCAGGTGCTCGGGCAGTTCGGCTTCACGCGCGCGGTGGACGTGATGGCGGCGTGCGCGCTGGCGGCGGCGATCCACGCTTCGGCCGCGCAGTTGGGGCGGGAGCTCGAGGGCCGTCCCTTCCGGGAGCTGTACCATGCGGGGCGGCAGCGGCAGATCTTCATCTCCGAGGCCTCCACCGCCCGCGGCCCCTTCGTGCTCCTCACCGCGTTCGACGAGGAGAGCTCGCTCGGGCTCGTGCAGGTGTACTTCCGCGAGTTCCAGCGCGCGCTCGCCGCGGCCGCGCCGCCGTTGGAGGCGCTGGTGCCGCCGCTGGGGGAGAATCTGGAGCGCGACCTGAATCGCAGCCTGGCGATCCTGTTCGGGCGGCTGCGCCCGCCCGGC
Organism: uncultured Gemmatimonadota bacterium; assembly: GCA_946479015.1. Next base: position 2,046 of record CAMLEQ010000079.1, read on the forward strand.
GCCGACGGCGATCCCACCAACCCATCAGCCTGACGTTCCGTGCCTCTCGTCAACTACGCGACGCGCGAGATCACCTGCAAGATCGTCTACTACGGCCCCGGGCGGTCGGGGAAGACGACGAACCTGCACTACATCTACGAGCAGGTGCCGATGGACCGGAAGGGGAAGATGGTGTCGCTCGCCACCCAGACCGACCGCACGTTGTTCTTCGATTTCCTCCCGCTGGATCTGGGGACGATCTCCGGCTTCGCCACGCGCTTCCAGCTCTACACGGTGCCCGGCCAGGTGTACTACCAGGCCACGCGCAAGCTCGTGCTGCAGGGCGCCGACGGCGTGGTGTTCGTGGCCGACAGCCAGGCGCGCCAGCTCGAGGAGAACATCGAGAGCATGCAGGACCTGCACGCGAACCTCGCCGAGCACGGCGTGGACGTGCGCGCGATGCCGCTCGTGGTGCAGTACAACAAGCAGGACCTGCCGCGGGAGCTGATCCTCGACACCGAGGCGCTCGACGATGCCCTCAACTTCCGCGGCGCGCCGGCGTTCCCGGCCGACGCGCTGCACGGCGTCGGCGTGTTCGAGACGCTGCGCGCCATCTCCGAGATGGTGCTGCGCCGCCTGAGCTCCGCCTCCGCCGCGACCGCGGCCACCCCCACCCCGGCCGGGAGTCGTTGACGGTGGAGCTCGATCCCCGCTTCCGCTTCGAGAACTACATCGTCGGCTCCGCCAACCGGCTGGCCGTGTCCGCGGCCCGCGCCGTGGCGCAGGCGCCGGGCGCGTCGTACAACCCGCTGTTCATCTACAGCAGCTCGGGGCTGGGCAAGACGCACCTGCTCCAGGCGGTGGGCCACCTCGCGCGGCAGCTCCAGCCGGGGATCGGCATCGAATACGCGTCGGTGGACGAGTTCGTGGACGAGCTCACGCGCGCGGTGTCCGCGGGCACGATCGACGCGTTCAAGCAGCGCTTCAAGGACGTGGGGCTCCTCATGCTCGACGACGTGCAGTTTCTCGCCGGGCGGCGGGAGACGCAGTCGGAGATGCTGCGCCTGTTCAACGCGCTGCAGCGCAGCGGGAAGCAGGTGGTGCTGACGAGCGACCGCCCCCCCGCGGAGATCGCCGACCTGGACGAGCGGCTGATCACGCGCTTCTCCGGGGGGCTGGTGGTGGACGTGGGCACGCCGGACTACGAGACGCGCATGGCGATCCTGCGCACCAAGTGCGAGGAGCGGGACGCGCGCTTCGAGGCCGGCGTGCTGGACGAGCTGGCGCGGATCCCGTTCGGGAACGTGCGCGAGCTGCAGGGGGCGCTCAACCGCCTCATCGCCGTCCAGGGGCTCGGCGAGACCGCGGTCACCGCGGCGACGGTGCGCGAGCTGCTCGGCGAGCGGCCGACGCCGGCGGGTGGGACGAACGGCGCGGACGGGGCGCGCGGCGAGGAGTTCGCGAGCTTCCTCTCCGACGTGAGCGAAGTGGTGGCGCTGCACCTCGAGACGTGGCGCGTGCAGGTGGTGGAGGCGATGACGCGCTGGCACCAGCTCGGCTACGGCACGGCGATGCTCGAGCGTGCGCTCGGCGGGGCGGGGACGCCGGACGTGGAGGCGCTGCTCGCGGAGTACGAGGGCGCCATCGGGCGGCTGCGCGCGCTCGCGCAGGAGGCGGCGAAGTACGACGTGCACCTCGCGGCGTCCGAGCTGTTCCACGATCCCGAGCGGCTGGACGAGGCCGAGCTGGCGGTGGCGCGGCTGGTGGGGGGCGCCGAGCCGCCGCCGGGGCCGTCGCTCGAGTACGCGCGCGCGGAGTTCGAGGTGGGCCCGTCGAACCAGCTCGCGGTGCACGCGGCGGACACGGTGATCGAGGAGCCCGGGCGGAAGTACAACCCGCTGTACGTGCACGGGCCGGCCGGGGTGGGGAAGACGCACCTGCTGCACGCGCTCGGCAACGAGCTGATCGCGATGAGCGGCGGGGCGAGCCTCGTCGCCTGCGTGAACGCGCAGCAGTTCGTGGACGAGCTGATCGCCGCGCTGCGGGAGGAGACGATCGAGCGGTGGCGCGCGCGCTACCGCGTGGTGGACGTGCTCATCCTCGACGACGTGCAGGCGTGCGCGGGGAAGGAGCGCACGCAGGAGGAGCTGTTCCACATCTTCAACGCGCTCTACGCGAGCGGCCGGCAGATCGTGCTCGCCGCCGACCGCGCGCCCAAGGCGATCGAGGGGTTGGAGGAGCGGCTGCGGTCGCGCTTCGAGGGGGGGCTGGTGGTCGAGATGCAGGCGCCCGACCACGTGCTCCGGGAGAAGCTGTACGCGCGGCACCTGGCCTCCGCCGGCGAGCGCCCGGACCGCGCGCTCGTGGACTACCTCGCCGCGCGCGAGGTGGCGAGCGTGGCGGAGATCGGCGCCACCGTGCAGCGGCTGGTGCAGGCGGCGGCGGTGGTGGGCGTGCCGCTCACGGCGTCGTTCGCGCGCAAGGAGCTGGACGGAGGGGGCGCGGGCGCCGCCGCGGCGAACGGCCGGCCGCCGGAGACGAGCGTGGCCGACGCCGTCTTTCTCGATGAGGAGAAGGTGGTGTGGGACTGGCCGGACGTCGCCGGCCGCGCGATCGAGGAGTTCCGCTGATGGCCATCAAGGGCAGCCTGCGCGAGGCGAGTCTCCCCGACGTGCTCCAGCTCCTGGCGATGGGGCAGAAGACGGGGTGCCTGAGCGTCACCGACCGGAACAGCTTCGGCTACATCTACTTCGAGCGCGGCCGCATCTCGTACGCATCCATCGTGAACCGGCGCGACCGGCTGGGGGACACGCTCGTGAAAGCGGGCGTGATCACGCAGGTCGAGCTGGACGCGGCGATCGAGGCGCAGGCCACGCACCAGCGCGGCAAGCGGCTCGGCGAGATCCTCATCGAGCGCGGGATCCTCACGCGCGAGGAGCTGCACCACTACATCCGCGTGCAGATCGAGGAGGCGGTCTACTTCCTGTTCACGTGGACGCAGGGGACGTTCAGCTTCGAGGCGGACATGCGCCCCGACGACCACGACGTCCTGGTGTCCATCAATCCCGAGTCGCTGCTCCTCGAGGGAGCGCGGCGCGTGGACGAGTGGAGCCTCATCGAGAAGAAGGTGCCGAGCTTCGACATCATCTTCGCGCTCGAGCAGGGGCGCGTGGATGCGAACGAGGCGCAGCTCACGCCGGCGCAGCGGCAGCTCATCCCGCTCATCGATGGGCGGCGCGACGTCACGGCGCTCATCGACGCGTCGGGGATCGGCGAGTTCGAGGTGGGCAAGGCGCTCTACGGGCTCGCGACCGCCGGCTTCCTGCACCGGGTGGGGAAGTCGAAGGCCGTGCACGACGTGATGCGCGAGGCGCGCGTGGAGGAGCACCGCAACCTCGGCGTGGCGTTCTACAAGACGGCAATGTTCGAGGAGGCGACGCGGGAGTTCCGGCGGGTGGCGGAGCTGCTCGAGGGGGACGTGCAGGCGCGCTTCTTCCTCGGGCTCGTGGCCATGCGCGAGGGGCGCTGGGCGGAGGCGGTGGAGACGCTCCGCGAGGCGGCGGCGCAGCCCTCGGCGCCGCCGGCGGTGTTCCACAACCTCGCGTACGCGCTCGAGCGCCAGGGGCAGATGGCGGAGGCGCGGGAGGCGCTCGAGGAGGCGCTGCGCCGCGGCGGCGAGGGGGACCCGCGCATCCGCCTCTCGTTCGGCATCCTCGCGCTCCGCGCCGGGGACATCGGGGAGGCGGACGCCGTCCTCTCCTCGGCGCGCTCGCTCTGGGGGAAGCGTCCCCCGAGCCCGAGCTGGTTCCACTACGCCGCGCTGGCGGCGGCGCTCGCCGGCGAGCTGGACCGCGCGCACCAGCTCGTGTGCGAGGGGCTCGAGCTGCACCCGCACGCGCCGGTGCTGTGCAACACGCTCGCGGTGATCCTGGAGCGCCGGGGCGACTTCGCCGGGGCCGCGCACGCGGCGGAGCGCGGGCTCCACGAGGATGGCGCGCTCCCGCAGCTGCACAAGAATCTCGGCGATGCGTACTACCGGGCCGGCCGCTATGATGAGGCGTTGGAGAGCTACCAGCGCGCGATCAAGCTCGATCCCGCGCTCGGGGACGACGTCTACTTCAAGCTCGGGAACATTCGCTACAAATGGCAGGAGAAGGATCAGGCGCTCGCGTACTGGGAGCGGGCGCTGGCGCTCAACCCGGCGAACGAGGCGATCCGCACCAATCTCGATCTGGTGCGGACGCTGACGGTATGATCGACGCCGCCATCGACGCCGAGTTCGTGGAGCTCACGCGCAAGATCGCGCGCGATCGCGGCTTCGGCTGCGCGAGCTACAAGGAGAAGTGTCTCCGCCGCCGCATCGCCGTGCGCATGCGCGCGCGCGGCGTGCACACCTATCCCGACTACGCCCGCCTCCTCGACGCCGACCCGCGCGAGTACGAGCTGCTGCTCGACGCGCTGACCATCAACGTCACCAAGCTCTTCCGGAACTGGGAGACGTTCGCCGCCATCGGACGCGTGGTGGTCCCCGAGCTGTGGGCGCGCGACGAGCCCACGCTGCGCGTATGGAGCGCGGGGTGCGCGTCCGGGGAGGAGGCGTACTCGCTCGCGGTGCTCTTTCACCGGCACGCCGAGGCGGTGCGGGAGCCGCACCGGCTGTCGCGCGTGTCCGTGCTCGGCACGGACATCGACCGCGCGAGCCTCGATGCCGCGCTCCGCGGCGCCTATCAGGAGGCGTCGTTCGCCGATACGCCGCCGGAGCTGCGGCAGGCGTACTTCGCGCCGTCTCCCCCGCACGAGGTCCGCCCCGAGGTGAAGCGGCTCGCGCGATTCGAGCGCCACGACCTGCTGCGCGACCCGCCCCCCAGGGGCATGCACCTCATCGCTTGTCGGAACGTGATCATCTACTTCGACCGCATCACCCAGGAGACGCTCTTCGAGCGCTTCCACGCCGCGCTCGCCCCGGGCGGCTACCTCGTGCTCGGCAAGGTGGAGACCCTGCTCGGCCCCGCCCGCTCCCTGTTCGTCGCGGTGGATTCGCGCGAGCGCATCTTCCGCCGCGCATGACGGAGATCCGCGTGCGCGTGGCCGATGCCGCGGTGGCGCAGGGCCAGACGACGCTGACCACGATCGGCCTCGGCTCGTGCGTGGCGATCGTGCTGCACGATGCGGAGAAGCGCATCGGCGGCCTCGCCCACATCCTGCTGCCCAGCGAGACGCTGTCGCAGGACCGGGCGAACCACGCCAAGTTCCCGGCCACGGCGGTGCCGATGCTGGTGGAGCGCATGCGCGGGCTCGGCGCCCGCCCCGGGCGGATCGTGGCCAAGCTCGCGGGGGGCGCGAGCATGTTCGCCGCGCTCCTGCCCACGAGCGGGCTGCAGATGGGGGAGCGCAACCTCGTCGCGACGCGCGATGCGCTCGCCCGGGCGCGCATCCCGATCGTGGCCGAGGACGTGGGCGGCGGACACGGGCGCAGCGTGTTCTTCCACGTGGAGTCGGGCGCGCTGGAAGTGCGCTCGATGGTGCGAGGGAATGTCGTCCTCTAGCGCGCGCCGCACGGTGCTCGTGGTGGACGACAGCGCCTTCATGCGCAAGCTCGTCACCGAGCTCGTGGAGGGCTCGGGCGAGTTCCGCGTGGTGGGCACGGCGCGCAACGGGCTCGATGCGCTGCGCAAGGTGCACGCGCTCGAGCCGGACGTGGTGACGCTCGACATCGAGATGCCGGAGCTCGATGGGCTCGGGGCGCTCGGGTACATCATGAGCGAGGCGCCGCGCCCGGTGGTGATGCTGAGCGCCGCCGCCACGGGGCGCGGCGGGGATCTCACCATCCGCGCGCTCGAGCTGGGCGCGGTGGACTTCGTGCACAAGCCGTCGGGGCCGATCAGCCTGGACCTGGGCGCGGTGCGCGAGCGGCTGCTGGCGGCGCTGCGCTCCGCCGAGCACGCGAACCTGGGCGGCGTGGACGTGCTCGCGCGCCCGCTCGCGCCGGGCGCGGAGCGGGCGCGCATGCCCACCGCCGGTGCCACGCGCGCGGTGGCGATCGCGGCGTCCACCGGCGGCCCGCGCGCGCTCGCCGAGGTGGTGCCGCGCCTCCCGGCCACGCTCGACGCCGCGGTCCTCGTGGTGCAGCACATGCCGGCGGGGTTCACGCACAGCCTCGCCGAGCGGCTGCACGCGCAGAGCCGCCTCTCGGTGAGCGAGGCGGTGCACGACGAGCCGCTCCGCCACAACCACGTGTACGTGGCGCCCGGCGGGTGGCACATGCGCGTCGCGTGCCCGCACGGCACGCCGGTGATCGCGCTCGACGGCGCGCCGCCGGTGTGGGGGGTGCGCCCATCGGCCGACCCGCTCTTCCGATCGGTGGCCGAGCTGTTCGGCGCGCGCGCGGTCGGCGTCGTGCTCACCGGAATGGGACGGGACGGCGCCGCGGGGCTGCGGGCGCTGCACGACGCCGGGGGCACGGGGCTCGTCCAGGACCGGGCGACGTCGGTGATCTTCGGGATGCCGCAGGCCGCGATCGGCGCCGGCGGCGCGGATCAGGTGGTGCCGCTCGGCGCCATGGCCGAGGCGATCGACGCCGCGCTCGCGCGGCGGGAGCGCCACGCGTGACGGGGCCCGTGGATGCCGCGGCGCGCCCGGCCGAGACGACGGAGCGGCCGATGCTCCTCTTTCGCGTGGGGCGCGAGCTGTTCGCCTTCGACCTCGCCGCGTCGGAGGAGGCGATGGAGTGGCCGGAGATCGAGCGGGTGGCCGAGATGCCCGCGGGACTGCTCGGCGTGTTCGCGTTGCGCGGACAGCTCGTGCCCGTCTATACGCCCGAGCCGGTGCTGTCCGTGACGCGGACGGGGACGCCGGGCGTGGTGGTGGTGACACGCGCGCGCGGGCGCCGCGTGGCGCTCGCCGTCGACGATGTCGAGGATGTCCTGATGGTGGATCCGACGAAGCTGATGCAGGCGCCGGTGCCCGACGCGGCGAACGGAGTGTTCCTCGGCGTGGCGCGCCGCGGCGAGGAACTGGTGAGCATCGTGGATGCGGCGGCTCTCCTGCGCGCGTGCGCGGGCTCGGAGACCGCTGCCCAGGAGGACGCGTGACCACGACAACCGCAGGGCAGGCCGTGACCTTCCGCCTCGGCGGCGACTACTTCGCCGCCGACATCAACGCCGTGGAGCGCGTGCTGCGCTTCGCGCACCCCACCACGGTGCCGAACCTGCCGGACTGGGTGGAAGGGGTGATCGAGTACCAGGGACGCGTGGTGCCGGTGATCGACCTGCGCCGGCGCTTCGGGGTGGGGGAGGAGGGCGCGCGGCCGGAGGGGCGCATCGTCATCTTCTCCACCGGCGCGGACTGGATCGGCGCGATCGTCGATGCGGTGCTCGAGGTGACCACCTTCACCGCGGAGCAGGTGTCCCCGCCGCCGCAGCTCTTCCGCGGGCTGGATGCGCAGTACGTGCGCGGCCTGGTGCGCCGCGACGGCCGGCTGATCATCTACCTCGAGATCGCGCGCCTGCTCACCGCGACCGAGCAGCTGGTGCTCGAGCGCGCGCTGGCGGAGGCCCGGGATGGCTGACGGCGACGCCGCCACGCTGCGCCAGCGCCACGCCGCGATCGAAGCGCGCCTCGACGGCGCCGCCGCGAACGGCGATCGCGAGGCGATCAAGTCGGAGATCATCGTGCTCTACAAGCAGGTGGAGCAGGAGATCGCGCAGCTCTCGGCGTTGCGCGAGGACATCAAGCGCCTCGTCGAGCGGTGGAAGCAGCTCCAGCCGCCCGCCTCCTCCAGCAACGCGCCGGCGTTCGGCGGGGAGCGCCCGGTGGTGGTGGCCGACCACATCGGCGCGTCCACGTTCGTGGAGAAGGGGTGGAGCCTCATCTCGCTCGGCGACCACGAGGGGGCGGAGCGCGCGCTGCTCAAGGCGCTCGAGCTCTCCCCCAACGATCCGCAGACGGAATCGCTGCTCGGCTGGGCGCGGATGCTCCAGGAGAAGTACGACGACGCGCTCCTGAACTTCCAGAAGGTGCTGATGCGCCAGCCCGCCAATTCGCTGGCGCGCATCAACCTCGGCTACATCTGCCTGAAGAAGAAGATCTTCGGCGAGGCGATCGAGCACCTCTCCAAGGCGATCCGCCTCGACAACGACCGGAAGGCCACGTTGTACGCGCACTTCTATCTCGGTCTGGTGTACGCGGAGCGGGAGATGTTCGAGGATGCGCAGACGTTCTTCCGGAAGACGCTGGCGCTCGGACCGAACCTGATCGAGGCGTACTACGAGCTCGGCCGCGCGCTCTGGTTCGACGGGCGCAAGGAGGAGGCGCTGCAGGCGTGGCGCGACGGGCTCGCCGCGAACAAGTTCAATCCATGGGGGAAGCGCTGCGGCGAGATGCTGAAGCACATCGAGGAGGGCGGCGTCCCCTCGCGCGCCTCGTAGCGCCGCTCGCCGCCGCGCTGCTGGCGGCGTGTCTCGCGATCGCGCCCGCTGCCGCCCAGACGTCCCCCATCCGACTGGACCGCGGCCGCTTCACGGTGGTCGCCTACCCGCACGACGCGCGGCTCGCACGCTCGCTTCTCGACAGCGCCGCCGTCCACGACACCTTTCCCGGGCTCCCGCGCCCGTCGGCGCGCGTGCTCATCACCATCGCTCCGGATGCGCGCCGCTTCCACGAGTGGGCGGGGCCGGAGGCGCCGGAGTGGGGGGCGGCGGTGGCGATCCCCGCCGAGCGGCGCATCGTGCTCCAGGGCTCAGCGGCCGGCTCCGACGCCGGCAATCCGGTGCAGGTGCTCCGCCACGAGCTCGCGCACCTCGCCCTGCACGAGTACCTGGGCGACCTCCCGCCGCGATGGTTCGACGAAGGGTACGCGAGCTGGGCGGCCGGGGAGTGGGGGCGCGACGAGGTGCTCACCACCAGCGTGTCGCTGGTGCTCCACGGCATCCCTCCGCTCGATTCGCTCGACGAGGGCTTCCACGCGGGGGCCGCGCATGCCGATGCGGCGTACGCGCTGTCCTACCGCGCTGTGGCCGAGCTGGCGGAGCTCGATCCGGAGCGGGGGCTCACTCTCCTCTTCCGCTACTGGCGCGACACGGGATCGCTGGACCGCGCCATCCGCTCGGCGTACGGGATGACGGAGAGCGCCTTCGACGCGCGCTGGCGCGCCAGGACGCGGCGCCGCTACGGCGCGCTCGCGCTCCTCGCCAACGTGTCGCTGGTGCTGGGGCTGCTCGGGCTGTGCATCGTGCCGTTGTACATCATCCGGCTCCGGCGGACCCGCCGACGGTTGCAGGCGCTGGTGGCCGCCGATGAGGCGGCCGAGCGGGCCGCGAGGGCGAGCGCGCTGGACGCGCTGCTCGCGGCGACGTCCGCGCCGGCGGCGCCCCCGGCGCCAGATGGCGGCGAGCCGCCTCGCTCCCCCGATGAGGGCGACTCCCCCCGAGATCCGGCGTGAGCGGTGCGCCGCCGCAGCGTCGCTGCTTGACACATCGCCACGGCGAAGTCTACACTACTGACTTATGTCCAATCCGGAATTGCCCACGCGCTCCCGCCCCATTGTGTGGTGGGGGCTCGCGATCGTGGCGCTCGCCGCCGGCTACGCGGATCTCCTGCGGGGAGGGATCACCCTGGGCCCGATCCTGCTCGTACTCGGCTATTGCGTGCTCGTCCCCATCGCCATCCTGAAGTAGCGTCCGTCGCGCCCGCGACCCTCGTCGCAGCCGATGCACCCACACATGGCCGGCACGCGAGTTGATCTTCGTGGGCCGGCTGTGGGGCGAATAGCTCAGCTGGTCAGAGCGCCTGCCTTACACGCAGGATGTCGGGGGTTCGAATCCCTCTTCGCCCATGTCGTACGCAGGGACCTCAGCGGGG
>CAMLEQ010000080.1 GCA_946479015.1 uncultured Gemmatimonadota bacterium
TCGCCGATGGTGATGCGGGGAGTGGACACGAGGCGCTCCGGTCGCGAGGTGAAGTGGTGCTGTGGCTGTACACCCGAAATGACGATTCGCACCGGTCGTCCTTCTCACCCATCGCGCCAGCCGGGCGGTCCCCGTGCGCCGCTTGCGGCGCGGGGAGGGACGCTCTATCTAGGAGCGCCCGACCACCCGGTGGTGCGAGATGGAGACATGATGCGGCACTGGCCCGCGCGCGCCGCTGCCGTCGTCGCCGCGTGCGCGATCGTGCTCCCGGCGCGCGCGCAGACGGTTCCGCGCAGCGAAGGGGATTCGTTGGCTCCGATCGTGTCCATGGGGCAGCCGAGCCCGTACTACCCGTATGCCGGCGTCGTGGGCGGATGGGACCGCCGCGCGGGTGGGAGCAGGGGCGCCGCGCGCCTGGTGGTCGGCGTCGACCGTGGGCTCATCCAACCAGTGGTAGGCGTGCTCGGGATCGCCGCCGAAGGGTACGTCGGGACGGTGGGCGGCGCGGCGGACGGGGGCGCCCGGCTCCTGGCGACCGCCCGCGTCCTCCGCCTGGGGGTGGGGAGCGACGTATCGTTCACCGGTCGCCGGGCGAGCTTCGTGCTCACGATCACGGAGCCAGTGCGGCGAGGCGGCGTGTTCGGCGGCGGGAGCGAGCTTCGCCTGGAGTGGTTGCGGCGAGCGGGGCGCAGCTCCTGGGCGTTCGGTGCCACACTGCCGCTGCTGCAGCCCTGGGCCGGGCGCACACGCCCGCACGACACGGACGTGCATCCGCCCGCGAACGTGCCGGCGCGCGCGAGGCGCGCGCCGGGGAGTGATGACGCGCGGGCGGAGCAGGCGATCGCCAGGCTGCGCCGCGCCGCGCTGGCCATCGACGTGCTCACCACGCCGGCGTTCCGCCCGCGCAGCCGCGGGTGGCTGCGCGACATGCGGCGCGCCGCCGCGCGGATGAGCGAGCGCGATGCCGACTATCCGCGCGGGCACTCGTTCCCGATCGAGATCGATGCCTACCACCGCGCACTGGTGGCCGCCTTCGCCGCCGTCGCGCCGGGCACGGCGCGCGGGGCCGCGGTGGCGGCCCGCGCGCGCGGCATCCTCCTGGACGAGGTGCTGATCCCCTACGACGCGTACTACGGTCGCTTTCGCGATCCGTCGGTGCTCGCCGCACTCTCCACGCGCGCGGCCGACCGGTTCACGCGGTCGCTGCCGGACGACCACGTGACGGACGAGCGCGAGCGCGAGGCCGCATCGGCCGTCTTCGCGCGAGTGCTCGATGTCGTGCGCGAGGTGGCCGCCGCGGCGAGGCACCGCTGGGGAGACAGCCGCGATGTGTGGATCCCGCTCCAGCTCGCGCTCCGCCCCGAGGACTACGACACGCAGGCGAAGATCGATCGAGTGGTGGAGCGGGTGGTGGGGCGCGACCTCCAGCCCGGCAACGACGTCGCGTTTCTGCCGCCCGAGGCCTTCAGCCGTGCCCTGCGCGAGTCGATCCGCGACACGCGCTCGTATCACGTGCTCTGGACGCACGACTTCGCCGGCGTGACACCGTCCGGCGCGCCGGACTCCATTGCGTTCCGCACCGTCCTCGCCTATCTCGACGCGCTCACGCGGGGGGCGCGCGCGTTCGACCACGCACGCTCGCTGCCGAGATTCATGATCTTCCTCGACCAGTGGTTCTACTCCGCCAAGAAGGGACGCCGCTGGATGTCGGTGCTGGAGGATCCGCTGCACCATCGCGTCCGCATGCCGCCGGTGCCGCGTGGCGGCGATGCCGAGCTGCGTGCGGCGCTCGACTCGCTGCGCGCGGCGGTGGCCGGGTCGGCGGCGCTGCAGGCGGAGGCGCGACGCCGCGGGTCGCGGTGGCTCACCAACGTGATGAGCGTGCGAGTGAGCATCACGAACCCCGCCGATCCCGCCTTTTCCGGACCGCGCCTGGTCCCCAACGACCTGCGCGAGTCGCTCTCCGACAACTGGATGCGCGATCACCGCAAGATCGTGTTCTGGGACGTCGACGAGCACGATCCGGCGCGCGGCGGCGCGCTGTTCACGGGGGAAGGCGTGGGCGAGGAGTACGAGAACGCCGGTTGGGAGGACCGCACGCTCGTGGTGCGGGGCCCCGGCGTGCTCGCGCTGCGCCGCGATGCCGCCGACCTGCTGCGGTCGCAGGGCTTCCGCGACGAGCAGATCCCCGCGGTGCTCCGGTCGGCGGCGACGCGAGCGACCGGCGAGGCGCGCGTCGACTCGCTCGTGCGCGCGGGTTGGACCGCGCGGGTTCTCGTCGCGCAGAACGGCACGGGCTATCTCGACAAGCACGCGAGTGCGCTCAAGGCCACGCTGTACACGCTCATGCCGGCGGGGAGCCGCATCGTCGCGCCGAGCCCGTTCTGGGGGAGTCACGTCTGGGCATCGATGCTGCTCGGGAGCGCCCTCAGGGGTTGTCACGTGATGGTGATGGCGCCCACGCGCGCGAACTTCCCCGGTCCCCCGTACCTGCAGCTCGCGACGACACGCGACGTGCTCGAGGGGCTGATCCGGATGCGCGGCGTGTGGAGGGGACAGCTCGCCGCCGTGGATGGCCGGCTGCGCACGGGACTGTTTCACAACGTGGTGGCGACACGGGACGTCATCGGCCGCCTGCGGGAGCTGGCGGTCCACCTGAGGCGGAACCGGTTCGTGCGTGAGGAGTTCCCCTTCCGCCCCGAGCTGTACGATGTGCTCGAGCGACCGGACAGCCTCTTTCGCCGGCTCCGCCTCGGCATGCCGGTGGCCGATGCGCCCGGGGACTCCGCTCATCCCAAGCTGCACCTCAAGACGCAGCTCTTCGCCAGCGCGAGTGCGCTGCGCACGATGTTGGCGCTTCCCGAGTGGGACTCCGTGCTCACCGCGTACGCGGTGGCGCGCGTGGCGAGCAGCCGCGCGCCGTCGCGCCGGCTCCCTCCGGCGTTCTCGGTCGGCATGCTCGCGCCGCTCGACCGGGCGCCCGCCGCGCGCGCCTCGGCGGCGCATCGCGGCGAGGTGCTCTACCTCACCGTCGGCTCGCACAACGAAGACGACCTCTCGCGCACGCACAACGGGGAAGTGCTCTGCCTGGTGGCGGGGCGCGCGACGCTCACGGCGGCGTTCGACTTCGTGTACCTCGTCGCGTCGGCGAGCTGGGTCGATTCCGTGAGTGATCTCGACCGGCTGCTGCCGCGCTCCGGATGGTTCGAGCGCCTGCTCGCGTCGTGGGAGGCACAGGTCCTGTGAGCGCGGAGCGCGCGTACGCGCCGGCCGCGGCGCCCGTGCTCGGCCTCCGCGCGAACTGGCGGCAGTTCTGGCTCCTCGTGCTCGTGAACGCGTTCGTGGGCGCCATGGTGGGGCTCGAGCGCGCGGTGCTGCCGCTGATCGCCCAGCACGACTTCGGCCTCGCCTCCCGGAGCGCGGCGCTCTCCTTCATCGCGACCTTCGGCATCGTGAAGGCGATCACCAACGCCGCCGCCGGCCGTCTGGGCGACCGCTTCGGGCGCAAGCACGTGCTCGTGGCTGGCTGGCTCGCCGGCGTCCCCGTGCCCTTCCTCGTGATCTGGGCGCCGGCCTGGCGGTGGATCGTGCTCGCGAACGTGCTCCTCGGCGTGAACCAGGGGCTCGCGTGGTCCACGACGGTGATCATGAAGATCGACCTCGTGGGCGCGGCGCGCCGGGGGCTGGCGATGGGACTCAACGAGTTCGCGGGATACCTCGCGGTCGCCCTGGCGGCGCTCGCGTCGGGTCTCATCGCCGCGCGCCACGGGCTGCGTCCGGAACCCTTCTACCTGGGCATCGCGTTCGCGGCGCTGGGGCTCGGGCTGTCCCTCTTCTTCGTCCGCGACACCATGTCCCACGTCCGGCACGAGGCGGGCGCGCACGACGCCCGCACGGGGGGCAGTGCGCGAGCCGGGAGCGCCGCGCCGCCCGGCCTTCGCGATCTCATCGCGCGCGTGAGCTGGCGCGATCCCGCGCTCTCGACCGCGAGCCAGGCGGGGCTGGCGAACAACCTGAACGATGGCGTGGCGTGGGGGCTGTTCCCCCTCCTGTTCGCCGGGGCGGGGCTCTCCCTCCGTCAGATCGGCGTGCTGGCGTTCGCGTACCCCGCCACGTGGGGGATCGCGCAACTGGGGACGGGCGCGCTCTCCGATCGCTGGGGGCGCAAGTGGCTCATCGCGGGCGGGATGCTCCTGCAGGGACTGGCGCTGTGGGGGACGGCATCGGCGCACGGCTTCGCGCCGTGGCTGGTGGCGGCGATCGTGCTCGGACTCGGCACGGCGATGGTGTATCCCACGCTGCTCGCGGCCGTGGGCGATGTGGCGCCTGCCGCGTGGCGCGGCACGGCGGTGGGGATCTACCGCTTCTGGCGCGACCTCGGGTACTTCGTCGGCGCGCTCGTCGCCGGCGTGCTGGCGGATGCGTTCGGGGTACGGGCCGCAACGGCGGCGGTCGGCGCACTCACCGCGCTCTCGGGGGTAGTCGTCGTCCTCCGCATGCCAGAGACGCTCTCCGCGCGCCGAAAGTGAGTCGCCGCGCCATCGCCGCGCGGGTTGCCAGCGGTGCTTCCGATCGAGACATTTCGGCGGGCACGAATCGGCGCGGCGAGAGTCGCCGCCGCCGTCGCGCACGTCGCGAGAGCACAAACGACCACCGGAGCCGCTAGCCGTGGCAGATGTGCAATCTCCTCCGAAGTCGATGGGCGATGTGCTCATCCAGTGGGAGCGCTTCGTCGGCGATCTATCCGCCGACGCGGCGCTGCGCCCGATCATTCTCGAGTCGTGGCGCCGGTGTCGGGATGCGGGGCTCGATCCGAAGCCCACGCAGGTCTCGCTGCGTCGCGTGTCGGACGAGGAGCTGGCCTGCCGGCGCGAGGCGAGCGCGGAGCTGATCGAGGTGGCGCGCCCGCACCTCGAATGGCTCTCCTCCGTCTACGCCAGCGTCCCGCATCTCACCTACCTCGTGGATTGCGACGGGATCGTGGTCCATTCCACGGGCACCGATTCGGAGGCGATCCGCACCGTCGGGATGCCGGGCTTCGACTGGTCGGAGGCGCACACGGGGACGAACGGCGCCGGTACGGCGCTCGTGACCGGAGAGCCGGTGGCGGTGGAGGGCGCGGAGCACTTCGCGCGCGCGTATCACGGCTACACCTGCACTGGCGCGCCGGTGCGCGGATCGGCCGGGGAGGTGATCGGCGCGATCGACTTCTCCACCACGGCCGAGCAGAGCACGCCCGAGCGGCTGCTGGTGGTGGCGCATGCCGCCTACGCGATCGGCCAGGAGCTGCGCCAGCGCGACTCGCTGCGCCGGGCCACCGCGCACCTCCAGGCCGAGCGGGCGCTGGCGGAGGCGCTGCGCGAGAGCGAGGCGCGCTTCCGCGGGGCGTTCGATCACGCCGGCATCGGCATGACGATCACCAGCCCCGAGGGGCGGTGGCTGCGCGTGAACCGCGCGCTGTGCGAGATCCTCGGCTACGAGGAATCGGAGCTGCTGGGCCGCACCTTCCAGTCGTTCACCGAGCCCGCCGATCTCGACGCCAGCATGGAGATCCTCCGCGACGCGCTCGCCGGTAGGATCGACCGCTGCCAGTTCGAGAAGCGCTACATCCACCGCGACGGGCATGGGGTGTGGGTGGCGCTCAATGCCGTGCTCGTGCGCGACGCGGTGGGGGTGCCGATGTACTTCGTCTCCCAGATGCAGGACATCACCACGCGCAAGCTCGGCGAGGCGCGGCTCCGCGAGAGCGAGGAGCGCTACCGGCTCGCCACGCGCGCGACGAACGACGTGGTGTTCGACTGGGACCCGCGCGCCGACACCCTCTACTGGGGGGAGGCGCTCGAGACCGTCCTCGGGCATGCGCCGACCGACGTCGGGGCGGGAATCGCGTGGTGGGAGGCGCAGCTCCATCCGGAAGACCGCGTCGCCACGCTCGCCGACCTCCACGCGACGCTCGCATCCAGGAACGCCGTCTGGGGCGCGGAGTACCGGATGCGGCGCGGCGACGGGAGCTACGCGCTGGTGCTCGAGCGCGCGCACATCGTGCGCGACGGCACGGGGCGGCCCACGCGGATGATCGGCGCGATCTCCGACGAGTCGCGCCACCGCGAGCTGGAAGCGCAGCTCAGGCAGTCGCAGAAGATGGAAGCGGTGGGGCAGCTCGCCGGCGGCGTGGCGCACGACTTCAACAACCTGCTCACGGTGATCAAGGTGCACGCCGAGCTGGCGCTCGAGTCGCTCAGCATCACGCACCCGCTCCACGCCGACCTGGAGGAGATCCAGAAGGCGTCGTCGCGCGCGGCGGTGCTCACTCGCCAGCTCCTGGCGTTCAGCAGGAAGCAGCTCCTCCAGCCCAGAGTCCTCGACCTGAACGTGGTCGTCTCCGGGCTCGAGCCGATGCTGCGCCGGCTCATCGGCGAGGACATCGGGATCCTGATCCGCCTCTCGCCATCGCTCGGCCTCGTCCTGGCCGATCCCGGGCAGATCGAGCAGGTGCTCGTGAATCTCGCCCTCAACGCGCGTGATGCGATGCCCGAGGGAGGCACGCTCGTGATCTCCACCGCGAACGCCGACATCGTCGAGGGCGAGCGAGGGCTTCCCGCGGGGATGGCGCCCGGTCCGTACGTGTCGCTGGCGGTCACGGACACCGGATGCGGGATGACCCGCGAGGTGCAGGCGCGCGTCTTCGAGCCCTTCTTCACCACGAAGCCCACGGGGAAGGGGACCGGACTCGGTCTGCCGACGGCGTACGGCATCGTGAAGCAGTCCGGTGGCCACATTGGCGTGGAGAGCGAGCCGGGTCGGGGGACGCGGTTCACGCTCTACCTGCCCCGGGTGTCGGGGTCCGGCCGGCCGCTCCCGGTCGCCTCGGCGCCGGGGGCCCGACCGCGCGGCACCGAGACCGTGCTCTTGGTGGAGGACGAGGACTCGGTGCGGACGTTGACGCGGCGCATCCTCGAGGCGCAGGGCTACACGGTGCTCGATGCATCCGATGGGCTCTCGGCGCTCGGCCGCGCGGCCGCGCACGCGGGCCCGATCGACCTGCTGCTGACGGACGTGGTGATGCCGGACATGAGCGGCAGCGCCCTCGCGGAGCAACTCGCGGCCTCGCGCCCGGAGCTCCGCGTGCTCTACATGTCCGGCTACACCGACGACGAGATCGTCCGCCGCGGCTTCCCCGAGTCGGAGACGCGCTTCCTCCAGAAGCCATTCACGGCCGACGCGCTCGCCGACGCGCTGCGCGCCGTGCTCGAGGCACCGCGCACGGACGCACGCTGACTGCGCGCCGCTCCGCTCCGGGCACGCCGAATGCGAACAAGCGGTTCGTCGGAGTCGCGCCGGGAGCCGGGCCGAGCGCCCGCGCGGGCACGGCGCAGGAGGGGCGTCGTATGAAGCAGGCACGTCGCATGTCACGGTGCGTGGTGGCGGTCGCCATCGCGGCTGGACTCGGAGCCGCGCTCGCGCCATCGGCAGCGGCACAGGGCGGACGCTGGCGGCGGCACGAGTGCCGCGGGCACGCGGAGCGGCACGCGTGCCGTCAACACCGAGGCGAAAAGGGGTCGTCGGGCGGGCTGAAGCTCGGCGTGTTCGGCGGCGCGACCTTCCCGGTCTCGACCACCGCGCGGGGGATGGACGCGGGGTGGACGGCCGGGACGGTGATCGACTTCACGGTGCCGAGCTTTCCGCTCGGACTGCGGGTCGCTGGCTCGTACCAGCGCTTGAAGCCATCCGGCGCCACGGCGACCGGATCGTTCCAGCTCTGGGGGGGCGATCTCGATGTGATCCTGACTGTGCCGGGACGGCTGCCCTTCCGGCCGTACCTGATCGGCGGGCCCGGACTCTACGGCACGAAGAGCAGCATCGCCAGCAGCCCGAGCATCGCGCGGGCCGCGACGATCACGTCCCACTCACGGTTCGCGCTCAACGGTGGTGTCGGTCTGCGCGCGGAGACTGGCGGCGTGGGCGCCTTTCTCGAGGCGCGTTATCTCTACGTCTACACTCCCCGTACGAGGACCCGCCTGGTTCCGGTGACCTTCGGCCTCGTGATCGGGGGCAGGTAGCGCGCCCGAGCACGCGCGGCGCGGTGAGACGGCGCTCGCTCAGAACGTCCGCATCGCCGTGAGCAGCACGCTCCGCGGCGGGCCGAGCGTGCGCTCCATCACGTCCACGTACGATGCCTGCAGCGCGTTCGCCACGCGGGCCTGCAGGGTCGTGCCCAGCACCCGGTACGCGGCACGGACATCCACCACGGTGAACGCGCCACGCGGATCCAGTGGATAGACGAGCACCTCCTGCACGCGGCTCCGGTAGCGGACGTCCACACCGAGCAACCCCCCGAGCACGTCCACGGAGCCGGTGAGGTTGTGCCGGGAGCGGTACGGGAGGGCCAGGTGCGTGTCGAGATCTCGCGAGTCGACGTACACGTAGCTGAGCTGCGTGGTGACCGCCCCGCCGCGGATCGCGGCCTTCACCGACAGGTCCACCCCGCGCACGCGCGCGCGTTGCACGTTGCGGAACTGGAAGACGAACGGCTGCGCGGGCGCCGACGCGGGCGCGATCAGGCCGCGATACTCGCTCTGGAAGAGCGCCGCATCCAGCCACAGCCAGTCCCACGGCGTCCCGGTGGCGCCGATCTCCGCCGACCAGGCGGTCTCGCCGTGCAGGTCCGGATTGGGGATCACGTGGAAGCCCTGCTGTGTGGTCGAGACGAACTGCTCGATCGCGCTCGGCGCGCGGTAGCCGTGCGCGATGGATGCACGTGCCGCGAGCCAGGGCACGGGGCGATACAGCACGCCCGCTTTCGGACTCAGCGAGACGTCCGCGCGCGAACCGGTGGCCCGGTGCGCATCGAGGCGGGCGCCGATGGCCCCGCTCACGCCGTGCGTCGCGGGCAGCTCCGCCTGCGCGAAGATGCCCCCGTCGTCGAGCGTGGGGTGGCCGACGAAACGCGTGGAGGTGTCCGCCGCCGCCCGGCCGAGAAAGTTCGACGAGATGAGCGTGTGCCCCACTTCGGCGCCCAGGGTCAGCGTGCGTCCGCCGCGGGGGAGCAACGAGAGCTGCACGCCGGTACCGACCTTCGTGGCGCGGTGATAGTCCGTGGAGTCGGCGCCGCCATGGAAGTGGTTCTGCGTCGCATCGCGCTCGAGGTACGGTGTCACCTCCACGAGGCGCGAGCCCGTCGCCACCGGAACGAGGGTGGCCCCGACGCTGAGCTTGGAGTTGCGGGCCCAGTCGTCGGCCGTCGCCGGGGGAACCTCGTACGGATGCCCGGCGTCGCGCCACGTGAAGAAGTTGCCATCGTCCTCGGCCGAGTAGACGGCGTAGGCGAACGATGGTCGCGTCGCGGGCGAGGGCAGCTCCACCTTGCCCCGGAGCAGCCACCGGTCCGACCGGTCATCCTGGCGGAACCCGTCGGAGGTCTCACGGTCGACGAGAAGGCGGACGCCCACATCGCCGACGCGCCGGGAGTGCTGCAGCGCGAGCCCGCTGAAGTCGAGTCGCCGGCCGGTGAACCGGTAGCGCGACGGCGGCGCGAAGGCCCCGTAGTGCGCGCTCACCACCGTCTCCGCCTCGTCCCCGACGGGACTCGTGACGACGTTCACCACACCGCCCAGTGCGTTGCTCCCGTAGAGCGCGGAGTACGCGCCCTTCACCACCTCGACGCGATCGACGTCCAGCAGGGGAAGGCTCGCGAAGTCCACCTCGCCGCCATCGGCGGTGAGCACCGGGTGGCCGTCGAGCAACACGAGCACGCGGCTGCCCACGCCGCCGGCGAGCCCGGACGCCCCGCGAATGTCCACATCACCGTGGTTGAAGAGCACTCCCGGCACGAACGGGAGCGCCTGATCGAGCGTGATGACGTTCCTGCGGGCGACCTCCGCGCCGCTCATGACCGCCTCGCTCGCCGGCACGTCACCCACGCGGTGCTCCACACGGCTGGAGGTGACCGTCACCGGCGCGAGCTGCACCGCGACGGGGGGCATCGCGACATCCACCTGGACGGTGTCCGCCGAGGGAGCCACGAACTCGCGCGTGGCGCTTCGATAGCCGATGCGGAGCACGCGCACCATGCGGCGCCCCGGCGGAACCCCGCTCACGCGGTACTCCCCCCGCACGCTCGTGCGGGTACGGAGCAGCGTGCCCGCCACGATCACGGTGGCGTCGCCGAGCGGGTGGCCGGTGCGCGCATCGGAGACGACTCCGCGCAGCGTCGCCGGGGTGGCGCTCGAGTCCTGCGCGCGAAGCGTGCGCCCGAGCGCGCCGAGGGACACGAGCGCGGCCCCCGCGGCGGCGAGCGCCGCGCGGCGTGGGGCGCTCGCGGAGTGCAGGGCCGTCATGCCGTACCGCGGGAGCGAGCTACCGCCGCTTCCAGACGTTCGCGACCTGCTGGCCGGCGGTGGTGACGGTCACGTACAACGTGTCGTGGGAGAGCGACGCCGTTCCCGTCGACTGGACGTTCTCCACCATCGACGACTGCGTCCACTGGCTCCCCGACACCGTGTAGGTGCCGCTGTCGGTCACCGCGCCGGTAGGAGGGGGCAGTTGCAGGTCCACCTTGTAATTGGACAGGGAGAGCGTGAGGACGCCGCTCGCCTCGGGCGGGCCGAGTGGGGGCGACTGCGGAAAGGTGATCGAGACGAGGTCGTAGGTGCCGGCCACGTCCGCGGCCGTGAGGCCGGGCCCCGTCGAGGAATCGCTGCTCCCGCACGCCGTCACGATGAGCGCGAGAATGACGAGGGCGATGAGATCTCGGACGCCGAAGGATCGCTGCACGGTAGCCTCCCCGCTGGCGAGACGGTGACCGAACGTGCGGCAGCCGGCGGCATCGTGCCACCGGCGGTCACCGCATGATGACAATGTGGCGGATCGGCCGATGCCGGGCCATACCGAGCTTCTTCACGATTGCGGGGCCGTGCGGACTCGGCCGTGGCGTCGGCGGCACGCGTGGTGCACGAGCGGACGCGCGGGAGGAGCCCGCGATGTCCGATGCGCACCGCACGACCTACCTGAACGATCACCTCGCCGGCGCCGTGGCCGCCCTCGAGCTCATGGAGCATCTCGAGAAGGCGTACGGCGAGGATGATCCCTCCATGGCGCGCTTCTTCGCCGAGTTGCGCGCGGACGTCGAGGCGGATCGCCGGACGCTGGAGTCGCTCATGGACCGGCTGCACGTCGACCGCAGCGCGACTCGGCAGACGACGGCCTGGCTGGCGGAGCGGGCTGTACGGCTCAAGTTGCGGCTCGACGATCCCTCCGGCGGTCCACTGCGCCTGTTGGAGGCACTGGAGACGCTGGGGACGGGGATCCACGGCAAGGTCGCGCTGTGGTGCGCGCTCGCCGCGGCGGCGGAGCGCGACCCGGCGCTGCGCGGCACCGATTACGACGCGCTCGCGCGCCGGGCCGAGGAGCAGCGCGCTCGCCTGGAAGCGGTGCGGCTCGGCGCCGCCAGAGCCGCGTTGGCGGGCGATTCTGCCTGACGACACGACTCGTCAGGCTCACTCCTTCACCTCCAGCCCGTCCGGTCCTCGGATCTTGTAGTCCGCCCGGTGCTCGCGGTGCCCGAGCACGCCGTGCAGGTTCCCCGAGTTGTCGCTCGGGCCGTCATCGCGGCCGCGCTTGTGCTCGACGAAGAGCCGCGTGTGCTCGCTGTTCTTCTCCGCCTCGTCGTGCTGCTGGCGATCCTCCACCAGCCGCCGCTTCCCCTGGTACGCCGCCTGGTCCCGCTCGTGCTCCGCGCGCTCCGTCGCCGGCTCCTCGTGCCGTCCCTCGTGGAGCT
>CAMLEQ010000081.1 GCA_946479015.1 uncultured Gemmatimonadota bacterium
GCAAGCCGCACCTCGCGCACGGCATGATGACCCAGTTCGAGGTGCGCTGAGCGCCTGGGCAGGGAAGGGGTCACGAGAGCGAGCGGGGGCGCGTGCCGCGTGTGCGGCGCGCGCCCCCGCTGGCGCATCGCGCCCCGGCGCGCCAGCTTTCGCGCCCCGGCATCCCGCCGCGCGTTCTCTCTTCCCCATCCACACGTGCCCCAGCACTTCAGGTACGTCCTCGCCCTCCTCTTCACCCCCGACCGGCGCCGCGTCGTGCTCATGCGCAAGACGCGCCCGGCGTGGCAGGCCGGTCGCGTGAACGCGCTCGGTGGGAAGCTCCTCCCCGGGGAACGCGCCGAGGACGCCGCGCGCCGCGAGGTGCGCGAGGAAGCCGGCGTGGACGTCGTCGCGTGGGAGGAGATCCTCGTGTGGGATGATCCCGTCTACCGCATGCACGTGGTGCGGGCGTTCGACGAGGCCGCGGAGCGCGCGCGCACGGCGGAGGACCAGGAGGTGTTCCTCGCCGACGCCGCGCATCTCCCGGCGGAGGTGATCGACAACCTGCGCTGGCTCGTCCCCCTCGCGCTGGACCGCGACGTGGCGGTGCCCATCGCCGTGCGCAGCGCGGCCCCCGAGGGCTCGGGGCTCACGGAGCCGCCGCCCGGACGCTGAGCGCCGCCCGGGCACGCCTCTCGCGTCCCGTGGCGGCCACATGTCGGACACGCATGCCCTGCATCCGGCCCGGGAACACGTTCCCGCGCTCGATGGCATCCGCGGCCTGGCGATCCTCGTCGTCATGGGCTTCCATTTCGGGCTCCAGATGCCGGAGCACACGCCCCTCGAGCACGTCGTCGGGCGCGTGCTCGGCGCGGGGTGGTACGGGGTCGATCTCTTCTTCGTGCTCTCCGGGCTCCTCATCACCAGTCTGCTCCTCGACGCGAAGGGAGGGCCCGGCTACTATCGCGCGTTCTACGG
Organism: uncultured Gemmatimonadota bacterium; assembly: GCA_946479015.1. The sequence goes on from CAMLEQ010000081.1 coordinate 958, forward strand.
ACGGCGCGCGCTCCGCATCTTCCCGCTCTACTACGGCTTCCTGGCCGCGTACCTGTTCCTCGTGGTGCGGCACGGTGCGTCGGGAGACGACCACTACCTCTGGCAGAAGCAGTGGTGGTGGTGGAGCTATCTCGACAACTGGTGGATCGCGCTCGTGCGGCGCACGGAGCCGCCGAACTATCTCTGGGTTGGGCCGTTCTGGTCGCTCGCGGTGGAGGAACAGTTCTATCTGCTCTGGCCCACGCTCGTCCTCCTTCTCTCGCGCCGCAAGCTCGCCCTCCTGTGCGCGGCGATCATCGTCGGCGCGCCGCTCTTCCGCTTCTGGCTCCGCGCGCATCACGCGGCGGACGTCACCGCGTACGCGCTCACCCCCGCGCGGCTCGACGCACTGGCGGTGGGCTCCCTCCTCGCGGTGGTGCTGCGCGACCCCGGTCTCGCGCGATGGGGGCGGCGCATCGCGCTGATGACGGGCGTGGCGGCGGCCGCGGTGGTCGTGGGCACCTTCGTGCGACACGGCGGTCTCTGGACCTACGGCGGCTGGGAGGAGGGGATCGGCTACACCGTGATCGCGCTCGCGTGGGGAGGACTCGTCACCGTCGGTGCATCGGCGGCGCCGGAGACGCCGGCCGGTCGCGCGCTCGGCGCGGGGTGGCTGCGCTCGCTCGGGAAGTACAGCTACGCGATGTACGTCTTTCACGTCCCCATCTGGTCGCACGTGCGCCCGCTGCTCTTCCACGGCGGCGATCCTCCGGTGCTCTGGGGGTCGCACGTGCCGGCCACGCTCGCGCTCGCGCTGCTGTGCGGCGGGATCACGTACCTGTGCGCCCTGGCGAGCTGGCACCTGTACGAGAAGCACTTCCTGCGACTCAAGCGCTACTTCCGCTACGGGGGGCCGAGGGCGATGCCCCCCGAGGAACGCTCGGCGCCGGCGGGGGCCGCCGCGCCGGAGCCCGCGGCGCCGGTCTGACGGCGGGCGCGCGGGGCGGGGCGGCACGGGTCGTGCTCGGGATCGACCCGTGGCGGCGCGGGAGGCAATCTCCCCGCGGCTCGGGAGCGCCGCAGTGGAGCGGCGCTCGAGTTCCCGCCGTTTGACGGCGGGCTCGCCCCGCCGAACTTCCCTCGACCACAGGTGAATGGACGTCCGCATGGAAATCCAGAGCGGCCGCCCCGAGCTTGCGTTGTTCGACCGCGCCAGCGCCGTAGCGGCTCTCATGCGAACGACGGATTGGGCGCGCACGCCGCTCGGAGAGGCGGAGGACTGGCCGCAGAGCCTTCGCACCGCCGTGAGCATCTGCCTGGCGTCGCGCTTTCCCATTCTCGTGTGGTGGGGGCGCGAGCTGGTGATGCTCTACAACGACGCGTACGCGCCGATCATCGGCGCCAAGCACCCCGATGCGCTCGGCCGCCCGGGGCGCGAGGTCTTCCCCGAGATCTGGGAGATGATCGGCCCCATGCTGCACGGGGTGCTGACGCGCGGGAACGCCACCTGGTCCGAGGACCAGATGCTCCCCCTGGAGCGGAAGGGGTTCCAGGAGGAGTGCTACTTCACCTTCTCGTACAGCCCCATCCTCGACGAGTCGGGGGGGATCGGCGGTGTCTTCACGGCGGTCACGGAGACCACCGGGCGGGTGCTGAGCGAGCGGCGTCTCACCACGCTGCGCGAGCTCGGTGCCCAGCCGGTCGCGCACACCGCCGAAGACGCGTGCCGGGCGGCGGCGGCGGTGCTCGCGGGCGATCCGGCCGACCTGCCGTTCGCGCTGCTCTATCTGCTGGACGATGCCGGCACCTCGGCGACGCTCGCCGCCGCCACCGGTCCGACGGGGGTGGAGCGATCTGTCGGCGCGCGGATCGCGCTCGATGGTGACGACGCGCGGGCGCACGACCCGCTCGTCGCGGCGCTCGCGGCGGTGAGCGCCACCGGCGTCGTGGTGCCGGTGACGGAGCCGGCGACCACGCTGGCCTTCCGCTCCGACGACGCGTGGCGCGACCCGCCGGCGCTCGCCCTCGCCCTGCCCGTCGCGCATGCCGGGAGCGAGCGGCCCTACGGCGTGCTCGTGGCCGGAGTGAGCCCGCGGCTGGCACTCGATGGGGAGTATCGCGGCTTCTTCGACCTCGTGGCGCGGCACATCGCCACGGCCATCGCCTCGGCACGCGCGTACGAGGAGGAGCGGCGCCGCGCCGAAGCGCTGGCGGAGATCGATCGCGCGAAGACCCGCTTCTTCAGCAACGTGAGCCACGAGTTCCGGACGCCGCTCACGCTCATGCTCGGGCCGGCGGAGGATCTGCTCTCCGCTCCGGCGGCGCCGCTCGCCCCCGCTGACCGGGAGCGCGTGGACGTGCTCCGTCGCAACGGGCTGCGCCTGCTCAAGCTGGTGAACACCCTCCTCGACTTCTCGCGCATCGAGGCGGGGCGCATGCAGGCCGTGTACGAGCCCATCGACCTCGGAGTGCTCACCGCGGAGCTGGCGAGCTCCTTCCAGTCCGCGACCGATCGCGCCGGGCTCGGGTTGGACGTGGACTGCCCGCCGCTCGGCGAGCCGGTGTACGTGGACGTGTCGATGTGGGAGAAGATCGTCTCGAATCTCCTGTCGAACGCCTTCAAGTACACGTTCGACGGGACCATTCGCGTGGTGCTGCGGCGCGAGGGAGCGCGCGCCGTGCTGCGCGTGGAGGACACCGGCGTCGGCATTCCCCCCGCCGAGCTCCCGCGCATCTTCGACCGCTTCCACCGCGTGGAGGGGACACGATCGCGGAGTCACGAGGGCTCGGGGATCGGGCTCTCCCTGGTCCGCGAGCTGGTACGCCTGCACGGCGGGGAGATCGGGGCGGAGAGCGAGCCCGGACGGGGGTCCGTCTTCACCGTCACCGTGCCGATGGGGAGCGCGCACCTGCCGGCGGACCGCGTCGCCAATGAGGCGCGAGGACCGCTCTCGCGGATCGGTGCGGCGCCCTACGTGGAGGAGGCGCTGCGGTGGCTCCCCGATGCGTCGGACGACGCCACGTCGTCGCTCCCTTCCGCGCCGGAGATGGACATCGACGGCACCCCCGCCGTGCTCGCCGGCGCCTCGCCCCGCGCGGCCGCGCGCGTGCTCGTGGTGGACGACAACGCCGACATGCGCCGCTACCTCGTGCGGCTGCTCGAGTCTCGCTACGCCGTGGAATGCGCGAGCGACGGGGAGGAGGCGCTGGAACGGGCCCGGGCCCATCCGCCGGACGTCGTGGTGACGGACATCATGATGCCGCGCGTCGATGGTACCGCGCTCATCGAGGCGCTGCGCGCCGATGCGCGGACGAGCGACATCCCGGTGATCGTGCTCTCCGCGCGCGCCGGGGAGGAGGCGGTGCTCGACGGGCTGGAGCACGGCGCGGACGACTATCTCGTGAAGCCGTTCTCGGCGCGCGAGCTGCTCGCGCGCGTGCGCGCGCAGCTCGAGCTCGCGCGCGCGCGGGCGGAATCGCAGCAGCGGCTCACGACCGTGGTCGAGAGCATCAACGACGCGTTCCTCACCCTCGACCACGCGTGGCGGTTCACGTACGTGAACCGCCACGCCGAAGCGCTGCTCGGTCGCGCGCGCGACTCGCTGCTCGGACGCGTGATGTGGACGGAGCTCGATGCGGATGGCGCCGGCCCGCTCTTCCACCCCGAGCTACGACGTGCCGCCGAGGAGCGCACGATGGTGAGCTACGAGACGTGGGAGCCGGCGGTGGCGCGATGGCTGGACGTGCGCGCGTACCCGTCGCCCGACGGCCTCGCGGTGCACGTGCGCGACATCACGCCGCGCCGCCGCGCGGAGGAGGAGCGGCGCGCCGGCGCCGAGCGGCTGAACCGCATGCTGGAGATGAGCGCCGAAGGGGTGATCGAGACCGACGCAACCGGCCGGTACATCTTCGCGAACGCCGCCGCCGAACGCATCCTGCGCCTGTCGCGAGAGCGGATCACGGAGCGGACCTACGGCACCCCCGAGTGGCGGGTGCTCACCGTGGATGGCCACCCCATGCCGCCACACGGACTCCCTGTGCCGCGTGTGCTCGCCACGGGCCGGCCGGTGTACGGGCACGAGCACACGATCGAGCTCCCGACCGGCGAGCGCGTGGTGCTCACCGTGAGCGCGGCGCCGCTGCGCGACTCGGACGGCAACGTCACCGGCGCGGTGGCGACGTTCTCCGATACCACCGAGCGGTGGCGGACGATGCAGGAGCGGGAACGGCTCATCCGCGCGCTCGAGCGCGAGCGCTCGCGCCTCGTCGAGATCTTCCGGCAGGCCCCCGCGTTCATCGTCGTGCTGCGCGGACCGGAGCATCGTGTCGAGCTCGCGAACCCCGCTTATCGCGAGCTCGTGGGCGGGCGCGACGTGGAGGGGAAGACGATCCGCGAGGCGCTGCCGGAGATCGAGGGGCAGGGGTTCTTCGAGCTGCTCGACCGCGTGTACGCCTCGGGCGAGCCGTTCATCGCCGACGAGGCGCGCGTCCTGCTGCGCCGCGAGGGGAAGGGGGAGCTCGAGGAGCGCTTCCTGAAGTTCGTCTACCTGCCGCTCGAGGAGGCGGACGGCGCGGTGAGCGGGATCTTCGTGCACGGGCTGGATGTCACCGTACAGGTGCTCGCGCGGCGGGAGGTGGAGGAGGTGTACCGGCAGGCGCGCGAGGCGAACGAGGCCAAGGCGAAGTTCCTGTCGATGATGTCGCACGAGCTGCGCACGCCGCTCAACGCGATCACCGGCTTCGCGGACATCCTCATGATGGGGATCCGCGGTCCGGTCACCGAGCCGCAGCGCGAGGACCTGCGGCGGATGCGCAACGCGAGCCAGTATCTGCTCAGCCTCATCAACGACATCCTGAACTTCACCAAGCTCGAGTCGGGGCAGGTGGAGTTCCGCCTGGAGCGCGTGCCGCTGGCGGACGCGCTCGCCGAGGCGCACGCGATGGTGTCGCTGCGGTTGCAGGAGAAGCACTTGGCGTACGCGGCGGAGTGCGATCCGGCGCTCGCCGTGCGCGCCGACGGCGAGCGGCTGCAGCAGATCCTGCTGAACCTCCTCGGCAACGCGATCAAGTTCACGGCGCCGGGCGGGCGCGTGGACATCGCCTGTGATGCGCGCGAGGACCGCGTCGACGTCCGGGTGCGCGACACGGGACGCGGCATTGCTCCCGAGCAGCTCCAGCGCATCTTCGATCCATTCGTCCAGGTGGACCGCCAGCGTCAGGAGTCGAGCCAGCAGGGGGTGGGGCTCGGGCTCGCGATCAGCCGCGATCTCGCGCGCGCCATGGGCGGCGACCTCACCGCCGAGAGCGAGCCGGGGCGCGGCTCGGTGTTCACGATCACGCTGCCGCGCGCGCGCTGAGTCCGCCGTCAGCGCGGCCGCGGCCCTGCACTTGCACACGCCGTCCTCCATGCGATGGACGCCTGGGGGAGAGAGCCGGGACATCGAGGACCGCCGCGGGTCATCGCGCGGCGCGTTCGGTGGTCGCGGCATCCACGTGGGGATCGGCGGCGCGATCCTGCTGCTCGTGCTCAGCCTCGTCTTCCACCGCGACTTCTTCTCGCTCGTCGAAGGGGGCGCCGGCACGGGCACCGTGGCCACCGCCGACAGCGGCGCCGTCGCCCCGGTGACCTCCACTCCGGAGGAGGATCGACTCGTCCAGTTCGTGTCCTTCGTGCTCGACGACGATCAGAAGACGTGGGAGCGGCTCGAGCCCGCCGACTTCGGCACGCCGTACCGGCACGCGAAGCTCGTGCTCTTCCGCGACGCCACCGAGACCGCCTGCGGCGAGGGGGAGGCGGCGACGGGACCGTTCTACTGTCCCGAGGACGAGAGGGTCTACATCGATCTCGGCTTCTACGAGGAGCTGCGCCAGCGCTTCGGCGCGCCGGGCGACTTCGCCCAGGCCTACGTGATCGCGCACGAGCTGGGGCACCACGTGCAGAAGCTCGCCGGCATCGAGGGGCGCGCGCAACGCGCCATGCAGGCCGATCCCGAGGGCGCGAACGCGGTGTCCGTGCGCCTCGAGCTGCAGGCCGACTGCTACGCGGGCGTGTGGGGGCACTCCGCCGCCCAGCGGAACCTCCTCGATCCGGGCGACGCCCAGGAAGGGCTCGATGCCGCGGCGGCCGTGGGCGACGACCGGCTCCAGCGCATGTCCACCGGCCACGTGCAGGCCGATGCGTTCACCCACGGCTCGTCCGCTCAGCGCATGGCGTGGTTCAAGCGCGGCTTCGACTCCGGCGACCCGCGCGCCTGCGACACCTTCGCGACGCGCACGCCGTAGCGCGCGCGAGCTCCCGCCGGCCGCGTGCGGCGCACCTCGGCGTCACGGCACCGGACGCGACGGTTCCGCGATCACGGTGGTGACGCACTCTCCGCGCGCATCCGGTTCGGCGAGCGCGGCGCGGAGCCGATACCAGCGCCCCGAGTGCCCGCGGGCTCTCACCTCGGCGGAGAGCGGCTCGGCCACTGGCTCGCGTGCGCCACGCGCGTAGCGCGCGACGAGGCGCGCCACCGCGCTGGCGATCGCTGGCGGCACCGGCATCTCGCCGGAGCTCGTGCGCCCGGCCCGCGCGTCGGCGAGGTCGGCGGCGAGCCGCGCGGCCCCCGCGCTGTGTACCTGCACGCGTCCCCGCGCGTCGAGCGTGATGGCCACCGGGGCTTCCCCCCGCGCCGCGGCAGCCGCACCCCCTTCCATCGCGCGCCGCGACAGCGCGGCGAGCTCGAGGCCGCGCGCCAGGTGCGGGATCATGGCACGGAGAAAGCGCCGCTCGTGCGTGCCGAACGCCGGCGAGTCCGCCTCGCGCAGTGCCCACCAGATCCCCCACTGGCGCCCGTCGGCCACCAGCACCGCGCGCAGCTCGGTCGTGAAGCCGTGCTCGCGCAGCAGATGCGCGTACTCCGGCGAGTAGAACTCGACGGGCACGTCGCGCCTGGCGGCGGCCACCGATGACGTCGTCCGGCGCCGCGCCGGCGCCATCGTGCGCGACGCCTCGTACGCCGGATAGATCTCCTCGAAGTAGGCCCGCGTCATCTCCGGCGGTATCCCCTCGCTCACCACGTGCGAGGCGAGCCCCGTGTCCGGGACCGTGCCGGCGATCATCCAGGCCTCCTCGTCGAGCACCGGCGCGGCGCGCCGCATGACCTCGCGCCGGAGGACCTCCGAGTCCAGCCCGGCGTAGCATGCACGCCGGACGCCGCGGAGCGCAGAGAGCTCCGCCTGTTCGCTGATCCGCTCGTTGAACACTTCGCTGAGCATCGTCTCCCTCCTCGGCCACAACGGAATGGTGTCGATCCGTACGGCGGCTGCAGCGCAGCCGGGCGCGGCGCCGTGTCGCGCGGCGGATCGCTCGTCGCGACGGCACGCCCTGCACGTGGCGGGCTAGCGGGGATCCAGAGCGTCCTGTCTCGGCGCCGCGCCGCAGCACACACTACGTCGTCGTCGTCGCGGGCTGGATGAAGAACGACGTCATCATTCCCATGTCCTCGTGGTCGAGGATGTGACAGTGCATCAGGATCGGCCCGCCGGTGAAGTCGGCGAAGCGCGTGCGGACGGTGGCGTACCCGCCCGGCGGCACCACGACGGTGTCGTGATAGCCGGTGACGAGGGGTGAGCTCGGGGACGGTGTGACACCGTTGTACGGTCCGGCCACCGTCATCACGTGGATCGGGTTGGTGTGCACGTGGAAGGGATGCTCCTGTGCCGTCAGATTCAGGATCGTCCACTGCTCGACGGTGCCGAGGATGCTGTCGGTCCACTCGGGAACGGCGGGGTTCCACGAGTGCGGGAGGTGACCCTGTAGGTACATGCGGAAGCGGCCGAATTCCCCCTCCGGCACCGAGTCGTCCTGGTCGAAGATGATCGTGCGGTTCGTGACGGGCGCGGCGCCCGAGAGATCGGGCAGCCCGCTCGGGTCGAGGGGCACCTCACCGGGATCGGCGACCGCGGTCCCGCCGATCGCGATCGTCGCGATGGGCTTGGCCGGCCACGTGTCGACGCCCTGGTTGTAGGCGTCGAGGCTCAGCACGGTGGTGCCCGGCTGGACGGGAGCTTTCACCTCGAGCTCGACGCGCTTGCCTGGCGCGAGCTGAATGGTGGGTCCGGTGCCGCCGGGGTAGCCGGTGCGCGGCAGCCCGTCGTACGCGAGGACCCGCGCCTGGAATCCGTCGGGGACGCGGAGCTGGTAGAACGCCGACGTGCTCGCATTCGCGAGATCCCACACCTGCCGCTCGCCTGGCCGCATGCGCAGCAGCGGCATCAGTTCGCCGTTGATCAGCGTGAGCGCCAGCAGCGGGTCGTCGCGGTCCGCGTCGTCGAACGTGATCGTGCGCAGGTCGGGCTCCAGGTAGAGTTGCTGCAGCACGAGGATGCGCCGGCGGTATCGCGCGTCGACCGCGTCCGTGTGGGCGTTCGCGATGAAGAGCATCCCGCAGCCGCCGCGGCCGAGCTGCTCGGTGACCAGCCCGTGCACGTGCGGGTGATACCAGAAGAGTCCCGCCGGGTGCGTTGGCGGCACCTGGAAGTGGTAGGTGAACGACTCCCCCGCGTGGATCTTCACGAGCATGTTGTCGCCCGTCCCCACAGGGGTGACGTGCGTGCCGTGGTAGTGCACGTTCGTCGCCGAGCTTGCCGGGCGCGGCGGGCGTCCGTACCCGGGCTTCGGATCGTCGCTGCCGATCATGATCTTGTCGGCGAACGTCAGGTCGAGCGTGTCGCCCGCATTCACCCGGAGCGTCGGGCCCGGGATGGTGTTGCCGTACGTGATCGGAGCGAAGCGCGGAGCGCCCGCGACGCGCACGGGATCGCTGGCGATCTTGATCGTGGCCGAGAGGACTCCGCCCACGCTGCGGATGACGCGCGGGTCCGCCAGATCGCCATCGACCGCCGGCGCGGACGGCTCGGTGGACGTCCGGGTGGGCGGCGGCGGAGCGGTCGCACTGTCGGTCGTGCAACTGAGGATGGACCCGCTCAGCAGAGCGGATCCGGCGGCGGCGAGCCCGGTGGCGAGGAACTCGCGGCGGGGCAGGGTAGGGGATGACATGGCAGACCTCCGGACGGTCGGTCAGTGTGCGGCATACGGAACCGATGGGAGGCGTGACGCATCCGGGCGGCACGGGGCGGTGCTCCAAGCTGGGGGCGCCGGGAGAATGCCGGTAGCGGGCTTTGCCTCATGCGGTGTCGGGCGCGGCCCGATGCGGATGCCCGCGCGGAGCGAGCGACATCAGTCCGACTCGGCTCCGTCACGCCAGCGCGTGGCGCCGCGCGGCCGCGCGGATGCCGACGTACACTGGAATGCCGAGCAGCGTGTAGATGAAGCTCGCCAGCGTCGCCGCGCGATGCTCGATCACCGCGCTGCTCAGGAGCGCGAGGGATGCGGCGACGAAGAGGATCGGCACGAGGGGATAGCCGAGCGTGCGGTACGGGCGGGGCACGTCCGGGCGTCGGTGCCGGAGCACGGGTACGGCCAGAACGGTGAGCGACAGGAAGGGCCACGCTCCCACGATCTGCAGCTCGCGCAGCTGGTCCACGGTGCGCAGCGCCCCCAGCACGATCGCCGCGGTGGCCAGGAACGCGACCGCCGCGTGCGGCGTGCGGTAGCGCGGATGCACCGAGCCGAGCTTGCGCGCGGCGAGGCCATCCGCGGCGAGGGCGTAGAAGAGGCGCGGAAAGACGAGCAGGGCGGCGGTGAGCGTGCCGAACGCCGACAGCATGACGAGCGCCGAGATCGTCGCACTCCCTACCGGGCCGGCCACGCTCCGCATCGCATCGGCCGCGACGAGCGGGGAGTGCACCAGCGTCGCGAGCGGGAGGGCGTACAGATAGGCCGCGTTCGTGGCGAGGTAGGCGATCACGACGATGACCAGCCCCACGAGGAGCGCACGGGGGAGCGTGCGTCCCGGCTCCCTGACCTCGCCCGCCATGTAGCCGACGTGCTGCCACCCGCCATACGGCCAGAGCGCGGCGATGAGCGCCAGCCCGAGCTGGCTCCAACCTGTGCCCCCCGATGCGGGTGACATCGCCCCTCGCGCGGGCGCGCTCCACATCGCGAGACTTCCCCGGGTGCCCGCGGCGAGGGCGAAGATCAGGACGACGATTCCCGCGAGCGCCAGCAGCTTCGCGCCAGTCGCCGCGCCCTGGATCCGCGCCGTCCACCGCGTGGAGCGATAGCTCGCCGCTGCGGCCATGAGCACCGCGGCCGCGGCCACCAGCTTGGTCCCTGCCGTGGTGAGTGGCACGAACGTGCCGAGATACTCGGCGAAGACGAGGGAGAGCGTACCGATCGAAGCGGGCTGGATGATCAGCGCCGTCCACCCCCAGAGGAATGCGACTGGCCGGCCGTAACCCTCGCGGAGGTAGATGTAGATCCCACCGGCGCGAGGGAACATCGTCCCCAGCTCGGCCATCGAGAGCGCACCGCAGAGCGCGATCACGCCACCGGCGATCCACACGATCATGATCCGGCCGACCGAGCCTGCGCTCGCCGCCACCGCGCTCGACGCGCGGAAGATCCCCGCGCCGATGATGAGTCCCACCGTGAGCGCGACGGTGCTCCAGAATCCGAGTTGTCGTGGCAGGCGTTCGTCCGTCCAGGTCGCCGGCACCGGTGGAGGCGCGCGAGCTGGACGCGTCGATGACGTGTCCGGGGCGACCGTGGAGGAGCTGCGCGGAACGGTCATGTACTGCGACCGGAAATAGATGGGCCCCACGTCGCCGCAGAGCGCATGCGCTCTGCGGCGACGTGGGGCCCAT
>CAMLEQ010000082.1 GCA_946479015.1 uncultured Gemmatimonadota bacterium
GGATCCCGCTCACGGTCGTATAGGAGATGAGCGGCACCATCGTGTCGCCGTGGCCACCGAGCACCATCGCCTGGATGTCGCGCACCGAGACGTCCAGCGCCTCGGCGAGGAAGCTCCGGTAGCGCGCCGTGTCGAGCACGCCTGCCATGCCGAGCACGCGCTCGCGCGGGAAGCCCGTCACCTTCAGCGCCACGTACGCCATGACGTCGAGCGGGTTCGACACCACGATGATGATGGCGTTCGGCGACGTGCGCTTGATGTTCTCGGAGACCTGCCGCACGATGCCGGCATTGGTGTTCAGCAGATCGTCGCGCGACATGCCCGGCTTGCGGGCGATGCCGGCGGTGATGACCACGATGTCGGAGTCCGCGGTGTCGTCGTAGCCGTTGGAGCCGATCACCCGGCTGTCGAAGCCCTCGATCGGCGCCGACTCCCACTGGTCCAGCGCCTTCCCCTGCGGAATCCCCTCCGCGACGTCGACCATCACGACCTGCCGGGCCAGCTCCTTCTCGGCGAGGCGCTGGGCCGTGGTCGCGCCCACGTTCCCTGCCCCGACTACGGTGATTTTATTGACCATGTCGTTCGATGACGGGTGGTGAGAAATGGAACAGCCATCCAATTCTACGCGACGGCGGCGGCTGATGGTAGTCGAGCCGCGGATCGCTCGGCGATCCGCGGCTCGATGTACATGGCTCGGCCCGCGCGCGTCGCCGCGGCGACGCCGGCCGTCAGCCGCCCACCTGCGACAGCGCCTTCAGCCCGCCCACCTGCATCTGCAACAGATGGTGCTCCTTCGGCTTCTCGGCGAGCGCGCGCACGTAGAGCGGGACGAGATCTTCCCCCGCGCGCAGCGGGTCGCGCAGGTTCACCTCGTGGTCGCCGTACAGGCAGGTGCGGAGGCGCCCGTCGGCGGTGAGGCGCACGCGATTGCAGCTCCCGCAGTAGGTGTGCGTCATCGGCGTGATCACGCCCACGGAGCCGGGCGCGCCGGTGAAGCGGTGGTAGCGCGCGGGACCGTTCCCCTTCGCGGGGCCTCCGCCGGGCTCGAGGGGGCCGAGCGCCGACAGGCGGGAGAGCACCTCATCGCTCGGTACCACGTGCTCCCACGTGAGCGACCGCATGTCGCCGACGGGCATGAGCTCGATGAAGCGCACGTGCCAGGGGTGCTCGAGCGTGAGACGCGCGAAGTCCTCCACCTCGTCGTCGTTGATGCCGCGCATCACGACCACGTTGATCTTCACCGGCTCGAGCCCCGCGCGCTCCGCGGCCAGGGCGGCACGCACCGGATCGAAGCCGAGGGTGCGTCGCGCGATCGCCGCGATGCGGTCGGCGCGCAGGCTGTCGGCGCTCATGTTCACCCGGTCCAGGCCGGCGTCGCGCAGCGCGGGGGCGAGATCGATGAGCTTCACGCCGTTCGTGGAGAGCGCGATGTCCTCGATCTCCGGCACATCGCGCAGCATGCGCACCAGGCGCGTCAGCTCCGGCCGGATGGTGGGCTCGCCGCCCGTGAGGCGCAGGCGGCGCAGTCCCAGCGGCGCGAGCTGGCGCACGATCGACGTGATCTCCTCGTACGAGAGGATGTCGCGCTTCGGGAGCCACTCCAGCCCTTCGGCGGGCATGCAGTACAGGCAGCGGAAGTTGCAGCGGTCGGTGACCGAGATGCGGAGATACTCGATCCCCCGCCCGAACTGATCGCGCAGCGTGGTCATGGGCGAGCCGGCTCCTTCGCGGCGGTGGGGTCGAGCCACTCGCGCGTGCCGTCCACGTACTCCTCCCGCTTCCAGACGGGGACGCGGTGCTTCAGCTCCTCGATCACCCACCGCGAAAGCTCGTAGGCCCCCGCGCGCCGCGGGTGGGCAACGGCGATCGCCACGCTCGCCTCCCCCAGCGCGAGCCGTCCCACGCGGTGCTCGACGGCGATGTCCGTGGTCCCGAACCGCTCCGCGGCCTCGGCGACGATGCGCCCGAGCTCCGCCTCGGCCATGGCGCCGTAGGCGCTGTACTCGATCCCCGTCACGGCGCGTCCGTCGTTCACGTCGCGCACCGTGCCGACGAAGAGGAGCGTGGCGCCGTTCGCGTGGCGCGCGACCTCGGCCAGGAGCGCCTGGAGGTCGATGGGACGGGTCACGATCGCGCTGCGCATCTCATCCTCCGGCCACGGGAGGGATCACCGCCAGCTCGTCTCCCGGGGAGAGCAACGCGTCGGGGCGCGCGTAGGCGAGATTGATCGCCACGAGCGGCGCCGGGGGGAGCGAGGTGCCGCCCGGCAGCTCGCGCAGGCGCTCCAGCGCGTCGCGCACGGTGGCGCCGGCGGGGAGGTCGAGGGAGAGCTGCTCCCGCCCGAGGGCGTCGGCGTACGATGCGAAGAGCAACGCGGTCACGGTCATCCGTAGAACTCTGCGCCGGGCATCGCGCCGTGGCAAGGGCGGACGGTGCGAAAGCACGAAGCGCCCCGCCACCATGTCCGGTTGGTGGCGGGGCGCTTCGGCGTCGCTCGCTCAGGCGGCGGCGGTGGGCTCGTTCGCCGGCGGGTTATCGACCTCCGCCACGAGCGCGCGCAGCTCCTTGGACGGCTTGAACACCGGCACGGGGCGGGCGGAGACCTCCACCGGCGAACCCGTGCGGGGGTTGCGCGCCATCCGGGTCTTGCGCTGGCGGATCTTGAACGTACCGAAGCCGCGCACCTCGATGTTCTTCTGCTCCTTCAGCGCATCCTTGATCGCTTCGAGGAAGGCGTCGACGACGCGCGCGCAGTCCTTCTTCGAGATCATCGGGCCGGCGGTACGGGAAATCTGCGCCGTCACGCGCTCGACAAGGTCGGCTTTCGTCATTCGGTAACCTCGGGTGAGACGATCGCCATATGGCGAATTCGTGTGTCGAACTTATGACCTTACCTATTGTGTGTCAAGCGTTTGGCTCACTTGAACGCACGTTCGATCTCACCGCATCCATGTACTGGGAGAACAGCGGCCGGGCGTCGTGCGGGCCCGGCGCCGCCTCGGGATGGTACTGCACCGCGAACACCGGAAGCTCGCGGTGCACGAGCCCCTCCACCGTCCCGTCGTTCAGGTTCACATGCGTCACGCGCAGCGCCGGAGCGCCCTCCACGGACTCCCCTTCGCCAACCACCGCGAAGCCGTGGTTCTGCGACGTGATGAGCACCCGCCCCGTATCGATCTCGCGGACGGGGTGATTCCCTCCGTGGTGGCCGTAGGGCATCTTCGCCGTGCGGCCACCGAAGGTGAGCCCCAGGAGCTGATGCCCCAGACAGATGCCGAGCACCGGCACCTCGCGTTCGGCGATCGCGCGAATGATTTCGGGGGCGTACGAGACCGCCGCGGGATCGCCGGGACCGTTGGAGAGGAAGACGCCGTCCGGCTGGAGGTCGAGCGCCGCTTCCGCGGGGGTGTCCGCTGGCACCACCGTGATGTGGCACCCGTGATCGGCGAAGAGGCGGAGGATGTTGCGCTTGATCCCGTAGTCGTACGCCACGATGTGCGATGGCGCGGCGGGATCGCCCCAGGTGTACGGCGCGCGGGTGGTGACGGCGGAGGCCAGATCCAGCCCTTCCATCGATGGGCAGGCCTCGAGCGCGGCAACGGCTTCGGCCGTCGGCTCCTCGCCCACGCCGATGACCCCGCGCATCACCCCGACGGACCTCAGGTGTCGCGTGAGGCGGCGGGTATCAACGTCCTCCAGCACGGGAACTTGGGCCTGGGTCAACCAGTTTCCGAGGTCGCCCAGCGAGCGCCAGTTGGACGGGTGCTCCGAGAGCTCCCGCACCACCACGCCAGCCACCTGCGGCCGGGACGATTCCGGGTCCTCCTCGTTCACGCCGTAGTTGCCGATCATCGGCGCGGTGAGCACCACGATCTGGCCGCGATAGGAGGGATCGGTGAACACCTCCTGATAACCGGTCATGTTCGTGGTGAACACGACCTCCGCGACCGCCGGAGGGAAGGCGCCGCGCGCCGTGCCGCGAAAAAGGGTTCCGTCCTCGAGGAGGAGGAACCCCGGCTGCGAGCTCAACGTGCTCACTGGACTCACTTCTTCGGCGGGGTCGTCGGCGCTTGAGCGGGGGCCTTCTGCGCCGGAGCGGCCGGCTGCAGCGGAACGGCCGGGTTCGCGGTGGTCGGCGCCGGCGCCGTGGGCGCGGCCTGCTGCGAGAAGGGCTGGTCGAGCACCGACTTCGGCGTGTTGCTCCGCGTGCCCATGATCTGCAGCAGGAAGGCGAGCGCCATGAAGATCCCGCCAGTCCACCAGCTCGTCTTGGTGAGCAGGTTGGCGGCCTGACGCGTGCCGACGAACGACTCGGCGGAGGACACCCCGCCGAAGGCGGCGGCGAGCCCGCCCCCCTTCCCCGCCTGGAGCAGGACGGACAGGATGCAGATCAGGCTGTCGATGACGAGCAGGACGAGTATGAAAGTGTACATCGGGCGCGGGGTTGGAGAACGTGAGCTAAGCTCTGAAACGTACGCGGGTTAGACCCCGGGGTCAAGTCCGCGCGATCCGCGCCCACCCGTCCGGATCGAGGCTCGCGCCTCCGACCAGCAGTCCGTCCACGTGCGACGCCGCGAGCAGTTCGGCGGCGTTCCCGGCGTTCACGCTCCCGCCGTAGAGCACCGGTACCTCATCCGCGCCGCCACCTATCACGTCCCGCAGCGCGTTCCGGATCGCCTCGTGCACGACGGCGGCATCCTCGGGGCGCGCGGTTCTCCCGGTGCCGATCGCCCACACCGGCTCGTAGGCGATGGCCATCTCCGCCACCTGCTCCGGCGCGAGCAGGCTCAGCCCCGCGCGGAGCTGCCGCAGCACGACGTCCACCGTCTCGTTCCGCTCGCGCTCCTCGAGTCGCTCTCCCACGCAGAGGAGCGGCAGGAGCCCGGCCTTCACGGCGGCCGCGCACTTGCGCGCGGTCATGTCCTCGGTCTCGCCGAAGTACTGCCGCCGCTCCGAGTGCCCCACGAGCGCCACGCGGGCGCCGGCATCGCGGGCCATCGGAGCGGACGTCTCCCCGGTGAAAGCGCCCTTCTCTGCCCAGTGGATGTTCTGCACGCCCACGAGGATCTCGGGGCGGTCGCGGAGCGCGAAGCCGGCGACCGCCAGCGACACCGCGGGGGGGAAGAAGATCAGCGTGCGGTCGCCGGTGTCGGGACAGGCCTCGAGGAACGCGCGCAGATACGCGCGCGTGTCCTGCGGGCCGTGGTGCATCTTCCAGTTCGCCGCGAAGACGGGCGCGCGCATCACGCCCCGCGCTCGTCGAGCGCGGCCACGCCGGGCAGCTCCTTCCCCTCGAGGAACTCGAGCGACGCGCCGCCGCCGGTGGAGACGTGGCTCATGCGCGAAGCGAGTCCCATCTCCTCGACGGCCGCCGCCGAATCGCCGCCGCCGACGATGGTGGTGGCGCCGGCATCGGTGGCGCGCGCCATCGCCTCGGCCACGCCTCGCGTGCCGGCGTCGAACGGGGGCGTCTCGAACACCCCCATGGGGCCGTTCCACACCACCGTCCTCGCGCCGCCGATCTCGGCGGCGAAGCGCTCGACGGTGCGCGGGCCCACGTCGAACATCGCCTCCCCCGCCGGGATCGCCTCGCGCGAGACGACGTGCGCGGCGGCGGCCTGGTCGAGCGACGGCGCCACGACCGCGTCCACGGGGAGGAGCAGCTTGTCCCCCGCGCGCTTCAGGAGATCGCGCGCCATGTCCACGCGATCGGCCTCCACCAGCGACTTCCCGGTCTCGAGCCCCATCGCGCGGAAGAACGTGCAGGCCATCGCGCCGCCGATGAGGAGGCGGTCCACCTTGGGGAGGAGGTTCTGGATGACGTCGATCTTGCCGGAGATCTTGGCGCCGCCGAGCACCGCGACGAAGGGGCGCTCCGGGTGCGAGAGCGCCTCACCGAGGAAGCGCAGCTCCTTCTCCATGAGCAGCCCGGCGACGGCGGGGTGCAGGTGGTGGGCGATCCCCTCCGTGGAGGCGTGGGCACGGTGCGCGGAGCCGAACGCATCGTTCACGTACAGATCGCCGAGCTCCGCCAGCTCGCGAGAGAGCACCTCGTCGTTCTGCTCCTCGCCGGGGAGGAAGCGGGTGTTCTCCAGGACGACGATGCTGCCGGCGGGCGCCTCGTGCGTCTCCTTGATCGCCTCGTCGCTGTCGGTGGTCTCCACGAACACCACCGGGTGCGAGGTGAGCGTGGCGAGGTGGCGCGCCACCGGGTCGAGGGAGTACTTGGCGTCGGCCTTCCCCTTCGGCCGCCCCAGGTGCGACAGGAGGACGACCACGCGGGCGCCGCGCTCGAACAGCGCTTCGATGGTCGGGAGCGCGGCGCGGATGCGCGTGTCGTCGGTGACGCGGTGCGCCTCGTCCTGCGGGACGTTGAAGTCCACGCGGACGAGGACGCGCTTGCCGCGCACCTCGGCATCGCCGAGGTCGCGGATGGTCTTCTTGGGACTCTGGCTCACAGCCGCGCGCCCACGAAGCGCAGCAGATCGACGCAGCGCGAGGCGTAGCCCCACTCGTTGTCGTACCATCCGCAGGCCTTCACGAGCGTGCCGTCGATCACGTTCGTGCTGCGCGCATCGAGGATGCACGACGCGGGGTTGCCGATGTAGTCCACCGACACCAGCTCCTCATCGCTCACCGCGAGGAAGCCGGCGAGCGGGCCCGACTCGGCCGCCTTGCGGAAGGCGGCGTTCACCTCGTCCACCGTGGTGGGGCGCTCGACCTCGACCACGAGGTCCGTGAACGAGACGTCGGGGGTGGGGACGCGGACGGAGATTCCGTCGATCTTCCCCTTCACCTCGGGGATCACGAGCGAGGTGGCCTTCGCGGCGCCGGTGGTGGTGGGGATCATCGACAGCGCGGCGGCGCGGGCGCGGCGCAGATCCTTGTGGGGCAGGTCGAGGATCTGCTGGTCGTTCGTGTAGCTGTGCACCGTGGTCATGGAGCCGTGGCGGAAGCCGAAGGCATCGCGGATCACCTTCACCATGGGCACCAGGCAGTTCGTGGTGCACGAGGCGTTGGAGATGATGACGTGCTTCGCCGGGTCGTAGCGGTCGGCGTTCACGCCCATCACCACGGTGATGTCCTCGCCCTTGGCGGGCGCGGAGATGATCACCTTCTTCGCGCCGGCGGTCACGTGCTTGCGCGCGTCGTCGGCCTTCGTGAAGCGGCCGGTGGACTCGAGCACGATGTCCACGCCGAGCTCCTGCCACGGGAGCGCGGCGGGATCCTTCTCCGAGAGCACGCGGATCTCGTCGCCGTCGATGCAGATGCTCCCATCGCCGTGCGTCACGTCGCCGCGGAAGGTGCGGTGGACGGAGTCGTACTTGAAGAGATGCGCGAGCGTGCGCGTATCGGTGAGGTCGTTCACCGCCACGAAGTCCAGGTCGGTGACGCCCTGCTCCTTCGCCGACCGCACCACCTGGCGTCCGATCCGGCCGAAGCCGTTGATTCCCACGCGAATGGCCATGTTCCCTATCCGCTCCTGTCGGTCATGGACGGTCGCCGGCGGCCGGCGCCCGTCCAAAGGTCACGATGCTGATGATCCGCGCGCCGGCGTCGAACAACGTCGTCGCGCATTCGGAAAGCGTCGCGCCGGTGGTGATCACGTCATCCACGAGCACGAGATGCGCGTCGCGCAGGCGCGATGCCGCGCCCCGTGATGCACGGAACGCGCCGGAAACGTTGTGCCGCCTCTGGTCCGGTGTCAACCGGGTTTGCGTGGCGGTCGCGCGCGTCCGCGCGAGGCAGTCCTCCCACACCGGGAGCCCCCATCGCGCGGCGAGCGCGCGCGCGATGAGCGCGCTCTGGTTGTAGCCGCGCTCGCGCTCGCGCACGGGCGCGAGCGGCACGGGCACGAGCGCCGTCCGTTCGGCGATCACGTCGCGCGGCCACGAGAGGCGCGCCATCCGCTCGGCCATGCCGCCGGCCACGGCGCGCCAGCCGGCGTACTTGAGGGCGTGTACGATCGCGCCGCCGGTGCGTCCGGGGATCCAGCACACCGAGCGCGCGGCGCGCACGAACGGCGGGAGCTGGTCGCACCACGCACAACGGTGCGGCTGCTGCCCCATCGCACCGGCGTGCGCGGGGTGGCCGCATCGGTCGCAGCGCGGGTACGGCAGCTCGTGCAGCCGGGCCCAGCACCGCCCGCACACGATGCCGCGGTCGCCGGCATCGAGGAGCCGCGCGCACGCCACGCACGCGCGCGGGAGGAACAGGTCGGCGAGCGCCGCGCCCGCGGCGGCCGCGGCGCGCGCGAGGCGGACGGCGGGCGTGCTCACGCGCACGCGAGCGCGCGGCGCATCACCTCGCGCGGCGCCGCGCATCCGAGCCAGCGCTCGAAGGCGAGCGCGCCCTGCTCCACGAGCATGACGAGTCCATCGGCCGCCGCATGGCCGCGTGCGCGCGCCGCGCGCACCCACGCCGTCTCGCCGCGGCGGCACACGAGGTCGGCCACCGCGGCACCCCCCGCCAGCGCGGCCGCCGGCACGGGCACATCGTCGCCCTCGAGCCCCACCGGGGTGGCGTTCACCACGAGCGCGCACCCGCGCACCGCTTCGTCCGCCGCCGTGGTCGTGCGCGTGACCACCGGGAAGCGCGTCGCCAGGCGGCGCAGGCGCTCCTCGCTCCGGTTCTGGAGCATCACCTCGCACCCCGGCCACCGCTCCACGGCGGTGAGCACCGCCGCCGCGGCGCCGCCGGCGCCGAGCAGGGCGACGCGGATGTCGCGCGGCGGCCCGCGCAGCAAGTGCGCGGCGAGCGCATCGAAGCCGCCCACGTCGGTGTTGTCGCCGGCGAGCACGCCGTCGTCGTCCACCCAGAAGGTGTTCACCGCCCCCGCGCGCTCGGCCAGCGCCGTGCGGCGCGCGCAGAGCCCGAACACGCGCTCCTTGTGCGGGATGGTCACGTTCCCCGCGGCGCGCTCGGCCACCAGCGCCCGCACGCGCGCGGCGAGCTCCTCCGGCGGCACGTCGAGCGCTTCGTACACGAGCGGGACGCCGATGTGGCGCAGCGCGGCGTTCTGGAAGCGCGGCGAGAACGAATGACGGACGGGGTGACCGAGCAGGACGAGGCGGCTCGGGCGCGCGGTCATGAGACGCCCGGCGTTCGCTCGGCGGCGATGCGGTCGAACAGTCGCTGGAGCTCGCGCTCGAGCTCGACGAACGTCTCGCGGTAGAGCTCGAGCTCCCCGCCGAAGGGATCGCCGATGGGGCGGTCCACCGCCCCCCGGGAGGCGTACGTGGTGAGCAGGTAGGTCTTCCCCTTCCCTCCGAGCGCCTCCAGCCGCTCCACGTGATGCGGCCCCATGGCGAGCACCAGGTCGTACTGGTCGAGCAGCTCGCGCGTCGTCAGCCGCGCGTGATGACTGGAGAGGTCGGTGTCGCGCTCCATGCACACGAGCAACGCCCCGTCGGATGCCGGTGCGTCCTCCCAGGCCGCCGTTCCCGCGCTTCCCACCTCGATGTCCGTCATCCCGCGCTCACGTGCGATGCGGCGGGCAATGGCCTCGGCCATCGCGCTGCGGCAGGTGTTGCCGGTGCAGACGAAGAGGATTCGCATGACGCTAGACATCTCCCAGGAGGTCGGGGACGCTCTCTCGAAGGACGGCGGACGAGATGGCGCCGGGGCGGATCACGCGCGGGCGGCGCCCCATGCAATCTACCACGGTGGATGGGGGGGAGGGCGAGAGCCGCCCTCCATCGAGCACGCGCAGCAGCCCGCGCGCGATGGCGTCCGGCCACTGCCGCTCGATCTCGCCCGCGGACATCGCGGGGGGGACCCCGGGACGGTTCGCGCTCGTGGAGGTGAGCGGGTGCCCGTAGGCCTGGAGCAGGCGCGCGATGGACGGGTGCGACGTCCAGCGGACGGCGATCCCCCCTTCCGGCCCGCGCAGGCGGTCGGGGAGGCGGCGCTCGCCGCCGGGGAGGACGAGCGTCAGCGGTCCGGGCCAGTGGCGCGCGGCGAGGTGCGCGGCGTACCCGGTGAGACGCAGGTCGAGACGCGCGACCATCTCGCTGGAGGCGACGAGGATGAGAAAGGGCTTCCCCGGCGGGCGCGACTTGAGGCGCACGAGCGCGTCCACCGATTCGGCATCGGTGGCGCCGCCGAAGCCGTAGACCGTCTCCGTGGGGTACGCGAGCACGCGCCGCGCCTCCAGGTGCGCGATGGTGCCGGAGATGGAGGCCTCGATCTCCGCCGGCGACCAGAACGGAACGGCGAGCGACCCGACGGTCATTCGGGGAGCATCGCGAGAGCCTCCACGCGCGCGAAGTCGCTCTCCTCGGTCACCTTCATCGCGCGCTCGCTGCCGCGCACCACCACCACCGGCATGCCGAGCCGCTCGCAGAGCGCGGCATCATCGGTGGCGGCGATCCCCTCGCGCCGGGCCTCGCGGTACGCGCGGGCGATCATGTCGCGAGGGAAACCCTGCGGCGTCTGCGCGCGCCAGAGACGGGCGCGCTCCACCGTGCGGGCGATGCGCCCGTCCTCCCCCACTTCCTTGAGCGTGTCGGCGACCGGGAGCGCGGCCACGGCGCCGCGGCCGCGCCGCGCCTCCGCGATCACGCGATCGATCGTCGCCGCGTCAGCGAGCGGGCGCGCCGCATCGTGCACGAGCACCACCTGCACCTCCTCCGGCAGGTCCTCGAGCCCGTTGTACACCGACTCGCCGCGCTCGCGCCCACCGGCGGAGACGAGCAGCCGCTCGACATCGCACTGGAAGATCCACGGCGGCGGATCGCCGGCGTAGGCGCGCGGGAGCACGGCGACCACGATCGCCACATCGTCGCGCTCCATGAAGCGCTGCACGCTGTGCAGCAGCATCGGCTTCCCCGCCACCCACCGGAACTGCTTCAGCTCCGCGCTGCCGGTGCGGGTCCCCGCGCCGGCCGCCACGATCACCACGCCCACGTCGCGCGTCGTCTCGCTCACCGGAACAACCGCTCGAACAGGTCTCCCACGCTTCGCACTCCCTCCAGGTGAATGCCCCGCCCCTCGAGGCGCGCCCGCGAGCCGCCGCGCGGCACGCTGCGCTCCGCCAGATACACCGTGCGCATCCCCATCTTCTCCGCCTCGCCGATGCGGCGATCGGCCTGCGAGATGGGGCGCACCTCCCCCGCGAGCCCGACCTCGCCGAGGAACACCGCGTCGGCGGGGAGCGCGCGATCGAACACGCTCGACGCGAGCGCCGCGGCCACCGCCAGATCTCCCGCCGGCTCCTGCACGCGCAGCCCGCCCACCACGTTCACGAACACGTCGAGTTGCGCGAACGGCAGCCCGGCGCGCTTGTCCAGCACCGCGAGCAGCAGCGCGAGGCGGCGCGCGTCGTAGCCGGTGGCCACGCGCTGCGGCGTGCCGAAACCGGCCTTCGCCGCGAGCCCCTGGATCTCCACCAGGAGCGGACGCGTCCCCTCCATGAGCGCGGTCACCGCGCTCCCCGAGGCGGTGGCGAGCCGGTCGCCGAGGAAGAGCTCGGAGGGGTTCTCCACCGCCACGAGCCCGCCCTCGGTCATGCGGAACACGCCGATCTCGTCCACGCCGCCGAAGCGGTTCTTCGTGGCGCGGAGCACGCGCTGGTCGAGCGAGCCCTCGCCCTCGAAGTAGAGCACCGTGTCCACGATGTGCTCGAGCGTCTTCGGGCCGGCGA
>CAMLEQ010000083.1 GCA_946479015.1 uncultured Gemmatimonadota bacterium
GGCAATGCCGGCGCCCCGTCGCACTTCCGCATCCGTGCTGTTGCCGTTCCCGCACCCCGCACCCCGCGTCCCGCAGCTCCCCCCTGGCCCCCGGCCCCTGGCCCCCGACCCCGAGCGCTCACTCCCTCACGCTCGCCGTCAGCCGCTTCAGCATCGGCACGAAGAACAGCATCACCACCGCTGCCAGCAGCGACGAGACGACGAAGATCGAGTAGAAGCCCGAGTTCGTGGCGCTGACCCGCTGGATGAAGCCGCCCAGCCCCGTCGCCGCATGTGCCGGGTGCTCCCCCGGCATCGGCGTGAAGCCGGCGAGCCACCCCCCGATCTTCTCGGCGACCGCGATCGCCATGAACCACGCGCCCATGAGCATCGACGCGAAGCGCCAGGGCGCGATCTTGCTGACGTACGAGAGCCCCACCGGGGAGAGGCAGAGCTCCCCCCACGTGTGGAACGTGTAGGCGGCGACGAGCCAGAGCGGGCTCACGAGCGCCCCCGAGTCGGCGTGGCTGCCGCCGATCATCATCATCACGAAGCCCAGACCGAGCAGCGCGAGGCCGAGCACCATCTTCAGCGGCGTCGATGGCTCGCGCCCCTTCTTTCCGAGGCGCACCCAGAGCCACGCGAACACCGGCGCGCAGATCAGGATCACCGCCGGGTTCACCGACTGGAACCAGCTCGAGCGAAGCCGGAAGGACCCGAGCTGCAGGTTCGTGTGCTTGTCGGCGAAGAGATTCATCGAGCTCCCCGCCTGCTCGTACGCCGCCCAGAAGAACACGACGAAGAAGAAGACCACGAACAGCGCCACCACCCGCTTCCGCTCCTCGCCCTTCGTCCCGAGCACGGTGAGCGCGATCGCCGCGCCGACCACCGCGCCCACGAAGGGCGCGAGGATCCCGCCGCTGCCCAGGAACCACCCCAGCGCGCCCCCCACCACCGCCCCGACCAACCCGTGCACCGGGTTGCCCCCCTCGACCTCCCCCCGGCCTCGCGCCGCCGCCACGTCCACTCCGCGCTGCTCCGGTGAGAGGCCGATCCCCGGGAGGTACTTCTCGCGAAGCGCGAGGTACATGATCAGCCCGAGCACCATCCCCACGCCCGCCGCCGCGAATCCCCAGTGCCAGCCGTAGCCGGGCGTCTGCGCGAGGTAGCCGCAGATGATCGGCCCCAGGAACGCGCCCAGGTTGATCCCCATGTAGAAGATCGTGAACCCCGCATCGCGCCGCGCGTCCCCCTCGCGGTAGATCTGCCCCACCATCGTCGACACGTTCGGCTTGAAGAAGCCGGTGCCGATGATGATCAGCCCGAGGCCGACGTAGAACATCGTCATCCCCGGGAACGCGAGCGAGAAGTGGCCGAGCGAGATGACCACCGCACCGATGACGAGCGAGCGCCGTGTCCCGATGAGCCGGTCGGCGAGGTACCCCCCGATCAGCGGCGTGAGATACACGAGCATCATGTACGTGCCGTACAGTCTCGTGGCGCGCGGCGTGTCCCAGTGCAGGAAGTTCACGAGGTACAGCACGAGCAGGGCGCGCATCCCGTAGAACGAGAATCGCTCCCACATCTCGGCGGCGAACAGCAGCCCGAGCCCGCGCGGATGCCCGAGCAGCGCGCGATCGTCGAGGACGGGCGGCCGGTCGGTGGCGGTGGTGGCGACGTCGATGACGGAGGACACGGGTCTCCTCAGCTGGAGGAAGTGGCGGCGGGTGCCGGGGCCCGCCGCGTGTGCAGCGCGGCGAGCGGAATGAACCGCTCGGGGGGCTGGGTGCCGCCGGCGGCCTGTTGCTCCGCCCACGAGATCGACGTGGGCGTCTGCTTGATACACGCGACCCAGTGTCCCGGCTCCTTCTCCTCGAGCGGCGGCACGATCCGGGCGCACGCGGCGTCCTTGCGCGGGTGCGGACAGCGCGGGTGGAAGGGGCAGCCGGATGGCGGGCTCACCGGCGACGGGACGTCGCCGCCGAGCACGATTCGCTGCCGCCGCGCCGATGGATCGGGGACGGGTACGGCGGAGAGCAGCGCCTGCGTGTAGGGCATGAGCGGCTCACGGTAGAGCGCATCCGCCGCCGCCATCTCCACGATGTGACCGAGGTACATCACCGCCACGCGGTCGGCGATGTGCTCGACCACCGACAGGTCGTGGGCGATGAACAGGTAGGCGAGCCCGCGATGCCGCTGGAGATCCTGGAGCAGGTTGATCACCTGCGCCTGCACCGAGACGTCGAGCGCGGACACGGGCTCGTCGCACACGATGAAGCGCGGCTCCACCGCCAGCGCGCGGGCGATCCCGATGCGCTGCCGCTGCCCGCCGGAGAACTCGTGGGGGTAGCGCGACGCCCATTCGGGGCGCAGCCCCACCTCCTCGAGCAGCTCGCGCACGCGCGCCTCGGCGGCCGCCCCTTCCGCGATCCGGTGGATGGCCAGCCCCTCGCCGACGATCGCGCCCACGGTCATGCGCGGGTTCAGCGATGAGAAGGGATCCTGGAAGACGATCTGCATCTGCCGTCGCAGCCGCCGCAGCGGCTCGCCGGCGAGCGCGCGCACGTCGACGCCATCGAAGCGGATCTCCCCCGACGTCGGCTCCACGAGGCGCAGGATGCTCCGCCCCGCGGTGGTCTTCCCACACCCCGACTCTCCCACGAGCCCGAGCGTTTCCCCGGGCATCACGTCGAACGAGATGCCGTCCACCGCGCGCACCGTCCCCACGACGCGACGGAAGAGCCCGCGCGTGATGGGGAAGTGCTTGGTGAGGTTGCGGACGGACAGCAGGGGCGCGGGAAGCGGGAAGCGGGAAGCGGGAAGCGGGGAGGGACTCGGAACGGGGGGCTCCTGCCCGGTGGGAGGGATGGTGCTCATCGGTCGGCGCCTCCGGCCGGGGAGCTCGGGACCGGGTGTCCGCGCCCCGCGCCTCCGAACCCACCGCTTCCCGCTTCCCGCTTCCCGCCTCCCGCGATCCGCCGTTCCGGCTCCTCCGCCAGATGACACCGCGACACGTGCCCGGCGGCAATCTGGTAGAGCGGCGGGTGCTCCACCACGCACCGCTCCCACGCGTAGGGGCAGCGGTCGTGGAAGCGGCACCCCACCGGCCAGTGCGTGGGCGGGGGGACGGTGCCGGGGATCACGGTCAGCCGCTCGCGCGCCTCGCCCATCCGCGGCATCGCCGACAGCAGCCCTTCCGTGTACGGGTGGTGCGCCGTCGCGAACAGCTCCGCCACCGGCGCCTCCTCCACCACCTCGCCCGCGTACATCACCAGCACCCGCGACGTGGATTCGGCGATCACCCCCAGGTCGTGGGTGATGAGCAGGATCGACATCCCGAACCGGTGCTGCAGGTCGGCGAGCAGCTCGAGGATCTGCGCCTGGATCGTGACGTCGAGCGCGGTGGTGGGCTCGTCGGCGATGAGCAGCGCGGGGTTCATCACCAGCGCCATGGCGATCATCACGCGCTGGCGCATCCCGCCGGAGAGCTGGTGCGGGTACTCGCGCGCCCGCTCCGCCGGCGCGGGAATGCCGACCACGGAGAGCATCTCCACCGCGCGCTCCCATGCCTCCCGGCGCGAGACCTTCGCGTGCACCCGCACCGCCTCCGCGATCTGGTCGCCCACCGTGAACACGGGGTTGAGCGACGTCATCGGCTCCTGGAAGATCATCGAGATGCGGTTGCCGCGTACCTCGCGCATCTCCCCTTCACCCAGGGCGAGGAGGTCGCGCCCCTCGAACTCGATGCGGCTCCCCGGCTCGATCCGCCCGGGGCGCTGGATGAGGCGGAGAATGGAGAGCGACGTCACGGACTTCCCGCATCCGGACTCGCCCACCACGCCCACGGTCTCGTGCGGCCGCACGTCGAACGACACGCCGTCCACGGCGCGGGCGGTGCCGGCGGCGGTGTGGAACCAGGTGCGGAGGTCGCGAACGGAGAGGAGGGGGGTCGTCATCACCCGTCAACCTGATGGGGGTCCAAGGCATCGCGCAAGCCATCGCCGGCGAGATTGAACGCCATCACGGTGATCACCATCGCGATGCCGGGAAAGAAGGAGACCCACCACGCGGAGGCGAGCAGCTCCGCGCCATCCTGGATCATGTTCCCCCAGCTCGGCGTCGGCGGGCGGACGCCGATCCCCAGGTACGAGAGCCCCGCCTCGACCACGATGAGATTCGCGATGCCGAGGGTGGCGGCGACGATCACGGGGGAGAGGACGTTGGGGAGGATGTGGCGGCGGAGGATCTCGCCGTCGCGGGCGCCGAGCGCGCGCGCGGCGAGCACCATGTCCTGCTCCCGCAGGGAGAGCACCTGCGCCCGCACGAGGCGGCTCACGGCGAACCATCCGGTGAGGCCGAGCAGCACGATGAGCTGCGGGAGCGGGACCGCGCCCCACAGCACGAGGATGGCGATCAGCACGAGGATGCGGGGAACGGAGAGCGCGGCGTCGATGATCCGCATCATCACCGCGTCCACGCGCCCGCCCACGTAGCCGGCGATCGCCCCCCACGCCGTGCCGACGGTGACGGAGAGCGCGATCGCGAGCAGGGCGACGGCCAGCGACACGCGCGCCCCGTAGAGCACGCGACTGAGCACGTCGCGGCTGGCGAAGTCGGTGCCGAAGGGGTGGGCGAGCGACGGCGCCAGGTTCTTGAGCGCCACGATGTCCGGCTGCCCCACCGGGGAGTAGGGGGCGACCCAGGGCGCGAGCAGCGCGAGCACGCCCAGCGCGATGAGCGTGCGGACGGCGGCGAGCGCCACGCGGTCGCGGTGGAGGCGCGCCACCGTGGCGCGCCAGGCGATGCCGTCGGCGCGCGCGCCGGCGCCGGCGCGCCGGAGCGCGTGCTCGAGCGCCACGGTGAGCGCCGCCGCGACCAGCCAGGCGAGCGCCAGCACGTCAGCCGAGCCGCACGCGCGGGTCCGCCAGCGCGTACAGCAGGTCCGCGACCAGGCTGCCGACGACCATCATCACGCTCGCGACGATGAGCGCCGCCGTGAGCAGCGGGTAGTCGCGGGTCGCGATGGCGTTCACGGTGAGCGTCCCCATCCCCGGCCAGGAGAAGATCTTCTCCACGAACACCGAGCCGCCGAGGAGCGCGGGAAGCGCCAGTCCCAGCAGGGTGATCACCGGCAGGAGCGCGTTGCGCAGCACGTGATGCCACGCGATCGCGCGCTCGCTCACCCCCTTGGCGCGCGCGGTGCGCACGAAGTCGGCGCGCGCCACGTCGAGCATGGCGGCGCGCTGGAAGCGCGCCACGGCCGCGGCGCTGAGCAGGGTGAGCGTGGCGGCGGGGAGCACGAGGTGGCGCGCCAGGTCCACCAGGCGCGCCACCGGCCCGAGGTACGGGTACATCACCGCATCGTGCATCCCGCTCACCGGGAAGAGGCCCAGCGCGTACGAGAACACCAGCAACATCATCAGCGCCAGCCAGAAGTCGGGCATCGAGTAGAAGAAGATCGACCCGACGGCGATCGCGCGATCGGCCGCCCTCCCGTGGCGCCGCGCCTGCACGGCGCCGAGCACCACGCCGATCGCGAAGGAGAGCACGAGCGCCACCGACATCAGCAGGAGCGTGTTCGGGATCGCCTCCGCGAGCACGGCGCCCACCGGGCGCCGGTGCGGGAAGGAGTAGCCGAGGTCACCCCGCGCCGCGGCGGCGAGGTAGCGCGCGTACTGCTCCGGGATCGGCCGGTCGAGCCCGAGGCGCGCCACCCAGAACGCCCGCACCGATTCCGGCACGAGCGGGCTGTCGAGCGACGCGCGCACCGGGTCGCCCGGCGCAAGGTGCAGGAGCAGAAAGGCCGCCGTGGCGACCAGCCAGACGATGAGCGCCCCCTGCGCGAGCCGGCGAAGGAGGAACCGGGCCACGCGTCAGTCGCGCGCGTCGACGACGCCCAGCCGGTCGCGCGCGATCCGCTCCGCGGCCGGGATGTACCACTGGTCGATGTTCGCCCACCACATGTCGGCGCGCATCCCCACCGGATGGATGCGCGTCTGCATGGCGGCGAAGGTCACCGGCTCGTAGAGCCAGACCGCCGGCGCGTCATCGACGAGCACCTGGTACGCGCGGTGGTAGTAGGCGTGCGCCGCGGTGGCGTTCATCTGGGCGGACGCGCTGTCGACCAGCGCATCGAACGTCGGGCTCTCGTAGCTCCCCGCGTTCCCGCCGTCGCGCGCCCGCGCCGCGGGGATGCTCCAGTTCTGGCGCACGGTGGCCGGGTTGCCGTCGGAGACCATCGCGTTGATGACCGCGTCGAACTGCCGGGACGCCAGCCGCTGGTTCACCGTGGGGAAGTCCATCTGGTCGATGTCCGCCTGCACCCCCACGGCCTTGAACATCTGCTGCATCAGCACCGCCATCCGCATGCGCGGCGTGCTGGAGCTGGGCACGAGGATCGCGAAGCGGAGGGGCCGGCCGTGCTTCTCGCGCACGCCGTCGCCGTTCGTGTCGCGCCACCCGGCGGCATCGAGAAGGGCGCGCGCGCTGTCCGGCGCGAACGGGATCTGGACCACCGTGGAATCGTACGTCGCCAGCGCGTGCGTGACCGGGCCCACGGACACGGTGGCCATGGTGTCGAACACGCTCCGCACGAGCGCCTGGCGGTCGAGCGCCATGGTGAGGGCGCGGCGCACGCTCCGGTCGGCGAACACGGGGTGCGGCCGGTGCAGGTTCCCTGGATCGCGCTCGTTGAACAGCAGGTACGCGTACGCCATGGTGGGGTAGCGCACGGTCTTCAGCTCGTGGTGCTTCGCCACCTCGGCGATGTCGGCGGGGCGCAGGCTCTCGATC
This sequence comes from uncultured Gemmatimonadota bacterium, assembly GCA_946479015.1. The sequence continues at coordinate 6,772 of CAMLEQ010000083.1, forward strand.
ATGTCCGCCTCTCCGCTCAGCACGCGCAGGAGCGCGGCATCGGGGTCGCCGGCGATGCTCCAGATGAGCCGGTCGACGTGGGGGCGGCCGAGATGGTAGGTGGTGTCGGCGACGAGCTCGAGCGTCTGCCGCGGCACCCAGCGGGCGAAGCGGTACGGGCCGCTTCCCACGGGGTGGCGGGCGAAATCCGAGGCCTGGAGCTGGTCGTGGGGCACGCCCGCGAGCAGGTGCTCGGGGAGGATGCGCATCTGGAACGCCGCGTCGAAGAACTCGTCGGGGCGGCGGTGCGCGAACCAGAAGACGGCGGTGACGGAGTCCCGCACCGTCACCGAGTCGATGTTGGCGAGGAGCGGCCCCACGTCCGATCCGGTCCTGGGGTCGGTGTACAGGCGCCAGGTGAAGCGCACATCGCTCGCGCGCACGGGGCGGCCATCGTGCCAGTGCGCGCGCGGGTCGATGTCGAAGGCGATGGAGAGCGAATCGGGGGCCCAGTGCCACGATCGCGCGAGCTTCCCCGTCCATCCGGCATCGCCGATCGCGTCGATCTTCTCCTTCGGCTCGGCCAGGTGCTCGAAGATGAGGGAGCTCACCTGGACCGACGTCACGTTGGAGGTGAGCGGCGGGAGGAGCGCGTCGGCGTCGGCGCCGACGGAGATGACGAGCGTGCCGCCGTCGGTGCCGCCGGTGGCGGGGCGATCGCCCCGCGCGCAGGCGGCGAGGGTGACGAGCAGGACGGCGAGCAGGGGGCGCTGGCGCATGGAGATCGTGAGGCGTGGTGTGGGGAAGGAGCGGGTGGCGTGCGAGTCGCGCGTCAGCGGCGCCACGTCCACTCCGGATCGGCATAGTGCGCGCGCAGGGCGCGCGCATCGTCGTCGAGCACGAGGTCCGGCTCGAGGGGCTCGGCATCGCCGAGCGCCTCGAAGAGGGCGCGCGCCACCTCGTCCAGCGCTGGCGCGCGTCCCAGGATGGCGCGGAGCGTGGCGGGCGTGGGCGGCGGAGGCACGGGATGCAGCAGCAGCGCGCCGGCGAGCGCCTGATCGTCATCCACGAGGATGGAGCCGTGCTGCAGCATCGCGCAGTCCTCCCGCACCTGGGCGCTTCCGACGAGCTTGCGCCCCGCCACCGTGATCTCCCCCGCCACCGGCGTCTCGAAGCACGGCGCCACGCCGGGGCGCGGCGCCCGTGCCGTGCGCTCCGCCTCGCGCGCATCCACGCCGAGGCGTCGCAGGCCATCGAGCAGAAGACGATTGATGGCCCGGTACGATTCGCCCAGCGCGCCGAGCGCATCCGCCGGCGCGGTGACGCTGTAGGTCACCTCCCGGTGGTGCAGCACGGCGCGGCCGCCGGTGGGGCGCCGCACGATGTCGATTCCCAGGGCCGCCGCGCGCGCGGTGTCGTAGCGACCGCGCGCGGTCTGGTTGCGGCCGAGGGAAAGGGTGGGGCGGCTCCAGGCGTAGATGCGCAGCACCGCCTCCCCGCGCTGCGCGGCGCGGCGCAGGAGCGCGGCATCGAGCGCCATGTTCGCGGCGCCGTCGCGCGCGGGGGTGAGCAGGGTGCGCCAGCGTACGGCGGGGGCGCGCGGAGGGCGCGCAGCGGGGGCGGAGGTGACGACGGGCGTGGGGATGAGTGCTCCGGGGCAGGGCGGCGCGGAGCGCCGCGCGTCTGGCGAAGGATAGCGCGCACGCGACAGGGGCGGCAAGGAAGGGGGCGGGGCGCGGGGACGGCGCCGATAGAAATTCCGACGTGCCGATGCCAGATTTCGGTGCTGTGACCGGCCGCCGTGCCGCGCGACCGGTCGTGTCACGAGCGCCGTCCGCCGCACACGACTCCGACCACCGCACGCTGCATCCGCGCAGCCTCCGAGGGTTCCATGACCACGATGACCACGCCGGTGTCGCTGACCGACGCCGACAGCTTCATCCCGCGCCACATCGGGCCGTCCGATGCCGATGTCCGGGCGATGCTCGACCTGCTTGGCTACGACTCGCTCGATGAGCTCATCGACGCCACCGTCCCCGCCGCGATCCGCATGCGCCGGCCGCTCGCGCTCGGCGAGGGGAAGAGCGAGACCGCCGCGCTCCGCTCCTTCCGCAAGATCGCGCAGCGCAACCAGGTCTACCGCTCGTTCATCGGGATGGGGTACCACTCCTGCCTGGTGCCGCCGGTGATCCAGCGGAACGTGCTGGAGAACCCGGCGTGGTACACGGCGTACACGCCGTACCAGGCGGAGATCGCGCAGGGGCGGCTGGAGGCGCTGCTCAACTTCCAGACCATGATCATCGACCTCACCGGGCTGCCGGTGGCCAACGCCTCGCTGCTCGACGAGGGGACGGCGGCCGCGGAGGCGATGATGATGAGCTGGGCGGTGAAGGGGAGCGAGACGAAGGCGACGTTCTTCGTGTCCGAGCTCTGCCTGCCGCAGACGATCGACGTGGTGCGCACGCGCGCGCTGGCGCGCGGCATCACCGTGGTGGTGGGGGATCACCGCACCGCCGCCCTCGGCCCCGAGGTGTTCGGCGCGCTCGTGCAGTACCCGGCCACCGACGGCGCGGTGCACGACTACCGCGACTTCGTGGAGCGCGCGCACGCCGCCGGCGCGCTCGTGACCGTCGCCGCCGACCCGCTCGCGCTCGCGCTGCTCGTGCCGCCGGCGGAGTGGGGCGCGGACATCGCCGTGGGGAGCACGCAGCGCTTCGGCGTGCCGCTGGGCTTCGGCGGGCCGCACGCCGCGTACTTCGCCACGCGCGACGAGTTCAAGCGCCAGATCCCCGGGCGCATCATCGGCGTCTCCCGCGATGCGGAGGGTCGCCCCGCGCTCCGCATGGCGCTCCAGACGCGCGAGCAGCACATCCGCCGCGAGAAGGCGACGAGCAACATCTGCACGGCGCAGGTGCTGCTCGCGGTGATGGCGAGCATGTACGCGGTGTGGCACGGTCCGGAGGGGCTGCGCACGATCGCGTCGCGCATCCACCGCCTGGCCGAGACGCTCGCCGATGGGCTCCGCCGCCTCGGCTACGGGATCACGCACGACGTGTTCTTCGACACCATCCGCGTGGAGCTCGGGACGCGTCGGCTGAGCGAGATCCTGCGCGAGGCGCGGGCGCAGCAGATCAACGTGCACGTGATCGACGACGCCACGGTGGGGGTCTCGCTCGGCGAGAACACGCTCATCGAGGACGTGGACGACCTGTTCGCCGTCTTCAACGGCGGCAGCCGTCCGCTGTTCACGGCCGAGGACGTAGCGGCCGAGGTGGACGCGCGGTACGACGAGCGGTTCGCGCGCACGAGCGCGTACCTGACGCACCCCGTGTTCAACCGCTACCACTCCGAGACGGAGATGCTCCGGTACATCCGGAAGCTCGAGTCGCGCGACCTCTCGCTCACGCACTCGATGATCCCGCTCGGCTCGTGCACGATGAAGCTCAACGCCACGGCGGAGATGCTCCCGATCACGTGGCGCGAGATCGCGAAGGTCCACCCGTTCGCGCCGCGCGAGCAGACGGACGGCTACTCCATCCTGTTCGAGCGGCTGGAGGGCGCGCTCGAGGAGATCACCGGGTTCGCGGCGGTGTCGCTCCAGCCGAACGCCGGGTCGCAGGGGGAGTACGCGGGGCTGCTGGTGATCCGCCGCTACCATGCGGCGCGCGGCGAGGGGCACCGCGACGTGTGCCTCATCCCGCAGTCGGCGCACGGGACCAACCCGGCGAGCGCGGTGATGGCGGGGCTCACCGTGGTGGTGGTGCGGACGGACGAGCAGGGGAACATCGACGTCGCCGACCTGCGGGCGAAGGCGGAGGCGCACCGCGACCGGCTGGCGGCGCTCATGGTGACCTATCCGTCCACGCACGGCGTGTTCGAGGAGGCGATCCGCGACATCTGCGGGATCGTGCACGAGCACGGCGGGCAGGTGTACATGGACGGCGCGAACATGAACGCGATGGTGGGGCTCTGCCGGCCGGCGGACATCGGGGCCGACGTGTGCCACCTCAACCTGCACAAGACGTTCTGCATCCCGCACGGCGGCGGCGGGCCGGGGATGGGGCCGATCGCGGTCGCGTCGCACCTCGCGCCGTATCTCCCCGGGCACGTGCTGGTCGATGTGGGCGGGAGCGATGGCGCCGGAGCGGTCTCGGCGGCGCCATGGGGGAGCGCGAGCATCCTGCCCATCTCCTACATGTACATCGAGCTGATGGGAGGCGAAGGGCTCGCGCGGGCATCGAAGGTGGCGATCCTGAACGCGAACTACGTGGCCAAGCGGCTGGAGCCGTTCTACCCGGTGCTGTACAAGGGGAAGAACGGGACGGTGGCGCACGAGTGCATCATCGATCCGCGCGCCTTCAAGCAGTCGGCGGGGGTGGAGGTGGAGGACATCGCCAAGCGGCTGATGGACTACGGCTTCCACGCGCCCACCGTGTCGTTTCCCGTGGCGGGGACGCTCATGATCGAGCCGACGGAGAGCGAGTCGAAGGAGGAGCTGGACCGCTTCTGCGACGCGTTGATCGCGATCCGCGAGGAGATCGGGGCGATCGAGGAGGGGCGCGCCGACCGCCACGACAATCCGCTCAAGCACGCGCCGCACACCCTGGAGAGCGTGACGTCCTCGGAGTGGAAGCACCCGTACTCCCGCGAGCAGGCGGCCTTTCCCGCGCCGTGGGTGCGCGAGTGGAAGTTCTGGCCGTCCGTCGCCCGCGTGGAGAGCGCGTACGGCGATCGGAATCTCGTCTGCTCGTGCCCGCCGGTGGAGGAGTACGTGGGGGCTTGAGGTCGGGGGCCTGGGGCCGGGGGGATCTGGAGGACCCCGGCCCCCGGGGTGGGGAGGGGCGGACCAAGGATGCGCGACGGGGCGCCGGCGAATGCCGGCGCCCCGTCGC
>CAMLEQ010000084.1 GCA_946479015.1 uncultured Gemmatimonadota bacterium
GATGAACTGCAGCATGAGATACCTCCGCCTCTGGAACGCCGGCGCCGGCGCCGACGTGTCGGGCGCGGCGCGCGGCGCGTCGCAGGGCGGGGAGCACACCGCCCGCGCGCGGCCTCTCTCGTCTCGCCGACGATGAACTGCCCCACACGCAGGCGCTTCACGTCGAGCTCGTCGATGTCCAGTCGGTGCAGTCGGGACCGGCCGACCGCGAGCCGCCCGACGGCGACGCGCCCCACCGCCAGCGCGCCGATCGCGAACGCGCCGAGCGCGAACGCCCCGACGGCCAGCGCGCCGACCGCCTGCGCGCCGGCGGGGCGACCGCGTCCGGTCGCTCGCTCGAGCGCGCCGGTCCTTCTGCTCTCGACGCCGCGTGGCTCGGTCGGCTCGGTGATCGTTCCCGGCGTCTGCTGAGACGTGCTCGTGTCCGTGTGCATGCGACCCCCCTGCTGGATCCGGAGCGGTCATCATAATGGTCGCTCGCGGCACGGGCCACCGGCTCGCGCCCGACGCGCTCGGGGATTGCCCGAGGGTATCGAGGCAATCGCCGACCGTGGCGCCGCACGCACGGAGACACGGGTAGCTCGACCTTTCCGCACCATCACGCGCGACTTCCCGGCCGCCGCGCCGCGACGTAACATCGGGTGGACGGCGACACCGCCGCCCTCACCCCGATCTTCTCGTTCATGACCTCCCGCACCATCCATCGCCTCGCTTCCACCGTCGCGGCCACGCTCCTCGCCGCGACCATGCTCACCTCCGCCGCCGCCGCGCAGACGCGCCCCGCGCCGTCGGTGGATCCCGCCGCCACCGCCGCCGGCCCGCGCCCGATCCCCGGCCCGGTGTACGAGACGCCGGACTTCACTCGCGCGGTGGCGCGGGGGACGCGCACGCGCACCGGCCGCCCCGGCGCATCCAACTGGGTGCAGCACGCCCGCTACCGCATCTCCGCCACCCTCGACGCCAACGCGGCCCGCCTCACGGGGCGCGAGAGCGTGGTGTACATCAACCACTCGCCGGACACGCTGCGCGAGGTGGCGGTGCACCTGCGCCAGAACGTGTTCGCGCCGGGAAGCCCGCGGCGCGAGAGCGTGCCGATCACCGGCGGCGTGACGCTCTCGCGCGTCGCCGCCGACGGACGCACGCTCGGCGTGCTCCCCGCGTCGCGTCGCGCGAGACGCACGGCGGGCGCTGGATACCGCGTGGACGGCGCGGTGATGTGGATCCGCCTCCCGGAGCCGCTCCTCCCGGCGGACAGCGCACGCCTCGAGTTCGCGTGGTCGTTCACGCCGCCCCCCGCGCCCTCCGATGGACGCGAGGGGCGCGAGGACCACGTCTTCTTCCTCGGCTACTGGTACCCGCAGGTGGCGGTGTACGACGACGTGCACGGCTGGGTGGCGGACCCCTACCTGAACGGCGCGGAGTTCTACATGGACCCCGCCGACTACGACGTGCGTGTCACCGTGCCGCACGGATGGGTGGTGGGCGCCACGGGCACGCTGCGCGATTCGGCCTCCGTGCTCTCCGCCACCACGCTCTCGCGCCTCGCGACGGCGCGCCACGGGCGCGGCGTGGTGCACGTGATCACGAAGGACGAGCTGGGGTCCGGCCGCCCGTTCGCTCGCGGAGGCGCCACCGCCACCTGGCACTTCACGGCGGAGAACGTGCGCGACTTCGCGTGGGGGACGAGCGATCGGTTCATCTGGGATGCCAGCAGCGCGGTGGTGCCGGCCGCGGATGAGAAGGGCGCGGACACGGTGGCGATCAACAGCTTCTTCCAGCTTCGCCCGGCGGCCGCGGCGTGGCCGCTCGGCGGGGCGCGCTTCACGCGCGATGCGATCGAGCGGATGTCGGCGTACCTGTGGCCGTACCCGTGGCCGCAGATGACGTCCATGGAGGGGGTGATCGGCGGGGGCGGGATGGAGTACCCGATGATCACCCTCATCCAGTCGTGGCCCGACACGTTGTCACTCGCCGGTGACGTGATGCACGAGACCGGGCACATGTGGTTCCCCATGCAGGTGGGCTCCAACGAGACGCGCCACCCGTGGATGGACGAGGGGCTCACGCAGTTCGACGTGGCGCAGGGGATGCGCCCGCTCTACGGCGAGCCGCGCGCCGGGGGACGCCCAAACGACTCGGAGCCCGGGCAGCGGCGCCTGTATCTCGCGGCGGCGCGCGCGGGCCAGGAGGCGTCGCTCATGCGGATGGGCGATCGCTTCCCGCTCGACCTGTACTTCATCATGTACTACGACAAGACCGCGCAGGCGCTCGCGGCGCTGCGCGCCGTGCTCGGCGAGGACACCTTCCACCGCGCGTACCGGGAGTACGGCCGCCGGTGGGCGGGGCGGCACCCGTATCCCGCGGACTTCTTCAACACCTTCAGCGACGTGTCCGGGCGCGATCTCTCCTGGTTCTGGGAGACGTGGTTCTACGAGCCGTGGTCGCTCGACCAGGCGATCGCGTCGGTGCGGGAGGATGGAGACTCCGCCGCCATCACCATCGAGGACCGCGGTCTCGCGCCGATGCCCGTGCGGCTCGCCATCACGCGCGCGGGCGGCGCCGTGCAGCGGCTGGAGGTGCCGGTGGACGTGTGGCTCCGCGGCGCGCGCACGCACGTGGTGCGCGTCGCTCGCGCGCCGGAGATCACGCGGGTGGAGATCGATCCCGATGGCGCGTTCCCCGACGTGGACCGGTCCAACCAGAGCTGGACGCGCGAGGGAGTGAAGGGCGGGCGTTGAGCTCGCGTCACCACGAGACGCCCACGCGGAGCGCCGGTACCAGGGCGCTCCGCGTCGACGTCGTCCCGCCGGGGTGGAGGACGAGCTGCACGTCGGGCTGCACGGCGAGCCAGGAGCCGAGCTGCGCGAGGTAGGTGAGCTCCAGCGCGCGCTCCGACTCGGCGCGCACTCCCTCCGCCGTCCGCGCGCGCTCGAATCGAGCGCCGTTCATCGCGACCGCCACCGCCACCCCCAGTTGATCCTGCGCCCGCCCCGGAAGGGGCGCGGCGAGCGCGAGCCCGGCGCCCACGTAGCCGGCGATCTGGTTCAGGCGGCCATCGCCCACGCCGAGCTGCACGAACGCGGAGAGCGACCGCGCGCTCCCGTGCTCGGCCGACCACAACATGGCGTCGCCGAGCAGGTACGCGCCGCTGCTCCCGCGATGCTCCACCGGCGCCCCGTCCGGGAGCGTGTCGGCGAGATCGGGGAAGCGCGCCGTGTAATGCCAGCCGCCGACCGCGAGCTTGGCCGCGTAGCTCCGCGCGAGCCCGCGGCCGATCTGGAAGCGCGGGTGGCGGGGCATGCCGGCGGTGTCGGGACGCGAGAGGAGCGCCACCTCGCCCACGAGCAGCGCGCCGTCTCCCGGCGCGAACGGACGGCTCCCGCCCCCCGGACGGTCCACCGGTGCGCCGTCCAGGATCGCCGCGCGGAACACGGCGTTCGGCGAGGGCTTGGCGTCGATGCGCGCGCCGACGGCGGTGTTCGGGAAGATCGATGGCCCGCCCACGCCACTCTGCGCGAGCTCCGGACCGATGCCGAAGGAGCTGTTGACGAAGAGCGCAGCCGACTGGAGCCGGTAGAACTCCGTGTTCAGGTCGTAGCGACCCGCGAGCACGGAGAGTCTGTCGCCGAACAGGTTCTGCTGGAGCCACGCCTCCTCGAGTCGCACTCGCGCCGGCGCCTGCAGGTTGCTGACACCCTGCACGTCGCCCACGAGATCGCTCGGAGCGCCGCCGTGCGTGCCGAGCACGAACAGGAAGGCCCGCGCGCCGCGCCACGACACGAGGCGCTGTAGCAGGAGCGTGATCTGCGCGCCCGCCGCGCCGGCGAACGCCTCGCCGCGCCGGGCACCGCCGGAGATGTTCGCGACGAGCTCGCCACTGTACGACCACGTCGCGATGACCGCCGGACGCGTGCTGGAATCCGCGCCGGACGATTGCGCGTGCGCCGCCGGCACGAGGGCGATCACCGCCGCGAGCACGGCGGCGATGGTGGCCGCGGCGGCGCGCGCCCGGCCGACGCTCGCTGGCGTGCGACGTCCCATGACTCCTCCGGAGCACGCCGTCGACGACCGGCGGCGCGCCCGTGCGCACGGTGGACTGGTCGCGCACACCGCTCGGTCCGGTGGAGACGTGGCCGCAGAGCCTGCGGATGATGGTGCGCCTCCTCCTCGCGAACCGCTTCCCGCTCCTGCTCTGTCGGAAGCTCACCCATACCATGGAGGGCACGGGGCTGGGCCTCGCGATCAGCCGCGACCTGGCGCGCGGCATGGGCGGGGATCTGCGCGTGCGGAGCGCGGTGGGGCAGGGGGCGGCGTTCACGCTCACCCTGAGGAAGGGGTAGCCGAGGAGCGACATCCACGCGCGTCGCAGATCACGCGGGCGGAGCTCGATCCCGGTGGCGCCTTCCCCGACGCCAACCGGAGCAAGCGGCTCTGGACGCGACCGCCGACGGCGAGCCGAGGGGGCCGCCGCCGACGAACGCGGTCACACCCGGGCCTTCTGCGCGGCGCCCAACGTGGCCGCGCCGGCGGAGAGCGCGAGGCCGAGAAGTGCGAGCCACGCGGCCTTCGCCGCATCGCCCTTGTTCTCCGACACCACCTCGCCGGCACTCTGCTGGATCGTGTCCATCGCCGACTGCGCACGCCGCGCGAGTGTGTCCGCGACTCGCGCGGGCTGTCCGCCCCGCCCCGCAGCGCCGGCCGTGGCCGTCGCCGCCGTGGTGGCGACCTGCAGCGCCCCGCCAACCAGCGAGCCGATGCCCCTGGTCAATAGCCCGAGCGCGAGGATGGTGTAGAGTCCCCACATGATGAAGCCGTGAATCGCGCCGTCCCCGCGCGTCAGTATGCCGGCCATGCGACCGACCACCAACCCGCCAACATAGAGCGAGATGAGCGCGGTCACGATCAGCCAGATCGCCGCTCCTATGCCAACGCCCTTCGCCGATGCATCGGGGCTCACGGCCGACAGCCCGATGGCGGCGCCAAGCAGGGAGAAGAGGATCTGGAGTGCCATGGCGACGACCAGTCCGGCGAACACGGCGCCCCAACTGAGCCGGAATCCCGTGTGCTCGACCACCGGCTCCCGGTCTCCCCTGCGCGTGATCTCGATTTCCGACATGTGCCCTCCGCGGATGATGCAGCCGACCCGTGCAGGACCGCCTCCGGTACGCAGCAGCCTGCGCACGCACCATACGGCGCAGCAATAAGCCCGCCAACGACATCGACGGCGCCCCGCTCCGGGCGACTCCCCGGCGTGGACGAGTCCGCCGTAGCGCGCGAGGCGTCCAGTCGCGATCGCTCCGCTGCGGGTGACCCGGCGATTGCCTCTCGCTCGACGTCCGTCTCCGTGCGACATTGGGTGCAGCGTTCGCGGCATGCCGGCCGGCTGCCGCGTGGCGACGCGGGCCTCCGCGCGATGGCCGCAGTCACCCTTTGCCGAGCAGTCTCCCGTGAACGATCTCCTCGATCGCTTTCACGATGCCGTGGCCGAACGATATGCCGTCCAGCGCGAGATCGGCCGCGGCGGCATGGCGACGGTGTACCTGGCGGACGATCTCCGCCACCACCGTCCCGTGGCCGTGAAGGTGCTGCACCCGCACCTGGCGCTGAGCCTGGGGCCGGAGCGCTTCCTGCGCGAGATCCAGATCGCGGCGGGGCTTCAGCACTCGCACATCGTCCCGCTCTACGACTCCGGGCGCGCCGGAGAGCTGCTGTACTACGTGATGCCGTTCATCGACGGCGAGTCGCTGCGCCAGCGGCTCGACCGCGAGCGCCGTCTCCCGCTCGACGACGCGCTGCGGATCGCGCGCGCCGTGGCCGCGGCGCTCGACTACGCGCACCGCCACCGGATCGTGCATCGCGACATCAAGCCAGAGAACGTGATGCTGCAGGAGGGCGATGCGCTGGTCACCGACTTCGGCATCGCGAAGGCGGTGAGCGCGGCGGTCGCGGAGAACCTCACGCAGACGGGGATGGCGATCGGAACGCCGAGCTACATGAGCCCCGAGCAGGCCGCCGGCGAGCCGGAGCTGGACGGGCGCAGCGACATCTACGCGCTCGGGGCGATGCTCTACGAGATGCTCGCCGGCGCCCCGCCGTTCGTGGGCGCCACGCTCCAGGCGGTCCTCGCGAAGCTGTTCACCGAACCGGTGCCGCCGCTCTCCGGCGTGCGCGATGACCTCCCCGAGTGGCTGGACGGCGTGCTCCAGACGGCGCTCGCCAAGTCCCCCGCCGCGCGCTACGCCACCGCCACGCAGTTCGCGCAGGCGCTGGCCTCCCCCGGCGGTGGGATCACCCCGCCGGAGGTGCGCGCGGGGGCGGCGCGGTCGATCGCCGTGCTCCCGTTCGTGAACATGAGCGCCGATCCCGAGAACGAGTACTTCACGGACGGGATCGCCGAGGAGATCATCAACGCGCTCACCAAGGCGCGCGCCCTGCGCGTGGCGTCGCGCACCTCCGCGTTCGCCTTCAAGGGGAAGAGCGAGGACATCCGCGAGATCGGGCGGAAGCTCCAGGTGGGCACCGTGCTCGAGGGGAGCGTGCGCAAGGCGGGGGCGCGGCTGCGCGTCACGGCGCAGCTCGTGAGCGTGGCGGACGGTTATCACCTCTGGTCCGAGCGGTACGACCGGCAGCTCGAGGACGTGTTCGCGATCCAGGACGAGATCGCGGACAACATCGTGCGCGCGCTGCGCGTGATCCTGAGCGAGGAGGAGCGGCGCGCCATCGAGAAGCCGGCCACGGCCAACGTGGAGGCGTACCAGTACTACCTGCGCGGGCGGCAGTTCTTCCACCAGTTCCGGCGGACGGGGATCCAGTTCGCGCGCCGGATGTTCGAGCGGGCGATCGAGATCGATCCCGAGTACGCGCTCGCCTACAGTGGAGTGGCCGACTGCTGCGCCTTCCTGTACATGTACTGGGACGGCAGCCGGGCGAACCTCGAGGGCGCCGAGTCCGCGAGCCGCAAGGCGCTGGAGCTCGACACCGAGCTCGCCGAGGCGCACGCATCGCGCGGCTTCGCCCTCGCGCTGAGCCGCCAGTACGACGAAGCGCGCGCCGAGTTCGAGACGGCGATCCGGCTCAACCCCAACCTGTACGAGGCGCACTACCTGTACGCGCGCGCCTGCTTCCAGGAGGGAAAGCCGGAGGATGCGGTCCGCCACTACGAGGACGCCGCGCGCGTGCGCCCCGAGGACTACCAGGTGCTGTTCCTGATGCCGGCGCCGCTGAAGGCGCTGGGACGCACCGCCGAGGCCACGGCGTCGATGCGCCGCGGGCTCCAGCTGGTGGAGCGGCACCTCGAGCTCAACCCCGACGACGCGCGTGCGCTCTACCTCGGCGGCGGGGCGCTGATCCAGCTCGGCCAGCGGGAGCGCGCGCTCGAGTGGGCGAACCGCGCTCGCGCCATCGACCCGGAGGACCCCGGGGTGCTCTACAACCTGGCATGCCTCTACGCCATCGGCGGGATGCACGAGGAGGCGCTGCGCTGCCTCGACCAGTCGATCCGCAACGGCTTCGGGCACCGCGAGTGGCTCGAGCACGACACGGATCTCGATCCGATCCGCGAGGACCCGCGCTTCCAGACCCTGTTGCAGACACTGTGAGATGGGAACGAGCCGACTCGAGGCGTTCAGCGATGGCGTGCTCGCCATCATCATCACGATCATGGTGCTCGAGCTGCGCGTGCCGCACGACGCGAGCCTCGCCGCCCTGCGCCCGCTCCTTCCGGTGGCGCTGAGCTACGCGCTGAGCTTCGTGTACCTCGGCATCTACTGGAACAACCACCACCACATGTTCGGGGTGACGCACCGCGTGACGGGGGGGATGCTCTGGGCGAACCTCCACCTGCTCTTCTGGCTCTCGCTCGTGCCGTTCGTCACGGGGTGGATGGGAGAGAACCACTTCGCGCCGGTGCCGACCGCCGCCTACGGGGTGGTGCTGCTGCTGGCCGGGTGCGCGTACACGCTCCTGGAGCGGGTGATCATCGCCAGCCAGGGCGAGGACTCCATGCTCTCGGCCGCGGTGGGGAAGGAGCGGAAGGGGAAGGTCTCCGTCGTGATGTACGTGACCGCCGTGCCGCTCGCCTTCGTGCACCCGTGGCTGGCGGACACGCTCTACGTAGCCGTGGCGCTCCTGTGGCTCATCCCCGATCGCCGCATCGAGCGGGCGGTGGCGCGCTACTCCTCCTCGACCAGCGGCTCGTAGTCACGTTCCCGCAGGTGCACCGCCTCCGGCGCCTTCCGCCGGAGCCTGAGGTTCAGCATCTCCACCGCCACGGCGAAGGCCATGGCGAAGTACGTGTACCCCTTCGGGATGTGCACGCCCAGCCCTTCGGCCAGCAGATTGGTGCCGATGAGCACCAGGAACGCGAGCGCCAGCATCTTCACCGTGGGGTGCCGTTCCACGAACGCGCTGATGGGCCCGGCGGCGCCGAGCATGATGCCGAGCGCGATCACGTTCGCCGCGATCATGATCGACACCTGGTCCACCATCCCCACCGCGGTGATCACGGAGTCGAGGGAGAACACGATGTCGATCAGCATGATCTGCGCGATCACCGTCGGCACCGATCGCGGCTCGCGCGCCGGCGCGCTCCGGTCGTGTTCCACCCCTTCCAGCTTCCCGTGAATCTCGAAGGTGGCCTTCGCGATCAGGAAGAGCCCGCCCGCGATGAGAATGACGTCGCGCCCCGAGATGCCGCGCGAGAGCACGGTGAAGAGCGGTTGCGTGAGCCGCACGATCCACGCGATCCCCAGCAGGAGGAGCAGCCGCGTGACGAACGCGCCCAGGAGGCCGAGCCGCCTCGCCCTCGGCCGCTCCTCGGCGGGGAGCTTCCCGCTGAGGATCGCGATGAAGATGATGTTGTCGATGCCGAGGACGATCTCGAGCGCCGTCAGCGTGAGCAGCCCCAGCCAGGCATCCGGATCGGCGAGCCAGCCCATGCGGGTTCTCTCCCGGTTCGATGTTCGGCATGACGGCGACTCCGCCACCGTGGCGTGGCGAAGGGTGATGCACGAGCGCGATCAGGGCAGGCGCCAGATGTCGAGCACGCCGGTGGTGCGGTGATCGTTCGCGCTCCCCTCGGGGAGCGCGATGCGGCCATCGACGACGATGGGGCTGTTCCAGTGGCCGTCGCCGCAGTCGAGCTTCCCGAGCTGGCGCCCGCTCTCCGGCTGATACACGCGCAGGCCGCCGTCGGGATCGTACACGTAGAGCAGCCCGCCGGCCACCACCGGACTCGTGCCGCCATCGTGGTTTCGCCACGCCTGCCGGAGCTGGCCGCCGTCGAGCGTCCACGCCGCCGTGCCGCCGTCATCGGCGGCGAACATCCACGTGCGCCCGCCCTGGTGCAGCACCGCCGGCGCGGTGAACAGATCGCCCCCGGAGGGCGTGCGCACTGTCTGCGCTTCTCCGCCGCGGTGCGGCTCGCGGCCGCGCATCTTCCGCAGATCGAGCAGCCGGATGGTGCCGTCCTTCCCCCCCTGCGCCACCAGGTCGCCTCCCAGCAGCACGGGCGACGTGGAGCCGAGGTCCGCGTCGGAGGAGCTCAGCTCCTCCGTGTTCGTCGGCGTGTAGTTGCCGAGCATCTCCGTTGCGGTCGAGTCGAGCACGATGGTGGCGTCGCCCCAGTTGGTGCGCCCGTCCCACCGCCCGTTCCCCGTGGCGACGAGGATCGCCCCGGTGGCCGAGTCGATCACCGCCCCCGCGCGCCCCCAGATGGCGGAGCCGCTCTCGGAGCAGGAGGAGGGATCGATCAGCTCCCGCCGGTCGCTGCACAGCGAGTTCCACACGCGCAGCAGGCGGCCGCTCGCGGCGTCGAGCACCGCCACGTGTCCCTGGTACGGCGGCGCATCGCCGATGTAGCCGCCGGTGGTGGCGACGATGCGCCCGTGAAAGTAGTTGAGCGACGAGGCGATCTTCTCGCGCTTCGGGAGCGTGGTGACCGCCGTGCGCCACACGGCGCGCCCGTCCTCCACCGCCAGCTTCTGGATGCGGCCGTCGGGGGAGGCGGCGTAGATGTGGGCGCGATCGGGATCGGCCACGGGCGTGGCGTTCGTGATGCGGGCAGAGCGCGCCCATTCGTCGTAGCCGGGGGGCGTGTACGTCCAGAGGATGGCGCCGTCGCCGGCGTCGATGGCGAGCGTCTTCCCGTACGTGGTGGTGACGAAGAACACGTCGTGCGTGCCGCCGGCCACGCGCGCCCCGCGCAGGTAGATGGGGGAGGCGTCCACGGTGCCGGGGAGCGTCACGCGCTGCCGGCGCAGGGAGCCGAGGCTCGCGGCATCGATGCGCGTGGGCGCGGCAAAGGCGCTCGAGCGGGAGACGTCCCACCCGAAGCGGGGCCAGTCGTCACCCGCCGCGCGGCCGGGGTCCGCGCCGCGAACGACGAGCGCGATCGTGCAGAGCGCGATGAGCTGTCTCATGGCGTGCGGGGTGAAAGACACACGTTACGACCGGATTCCATTCCCCGCACGTTTGGCGCCGCCGAGCTCCGGCGGCGCGCCCGCGATCACGGCTCCAGGTGGCGCACGATGGGCTCGCTTCCATGCTGGTGCGCGTCGACGATCCAGCCGTACAGCCACTGGCCATCCCCGGCGCGGATCGCGCCGTACACCGCGCGCACCCACCCCGTGGGGGTCTGCGTGCGGGCATCGGCGACGGCGGCCAGCTCGATCGGCGGCACGTCGGGGCACCCGTAGAACGGCGTGCCGTCCTTCACGATCGCGCGGGCCACGCCACCCCCGCGCACGTTGATCCAGCTCCACGTGAGCATGGTGTACCTGATGCCGCGCGCGCGGTCGGCGGCGGGACCCAGGTCCTCGGCCGGGCTGCCGTAGATGGCGTACGGGATCGCGGCCGTGCGCTTCGAGTTCAGGTACTTCATGTCGGCGGGGATCGAGTGCACCGACACCGTGACCGGATTCGGGAGGCGCCTCGCGCAGGGGGTGCCGTTCCCGCGCCGCTGCCCCTCGCCCGTCCACGGCGCCGTGGGCGCCGGCACCCACTTCCTGGCGGAGCCGTCGCGCACGAAGCGAAGCCCCGAGCTGTCCAGCTCCGACACGAGCACGTGGCCGTAGTGCACGGCGCTCGCGGGATCGTTGCCGGCGAAGCCCCAGCCACCGCGGTGGAAGAGCATCGCGCGCCCGTCGGCGCTGCGTACGATCTCGCGCGCATCGAGCCGCGCCATCCCCGGCTCGGGACAGGACACGGCGTTCCCTTCGCTGGGCTGGAGCATGTCCTCCGTGAGCGCGAAGCCGGAGGGGGAGCCGTCCGCGTACCGGAGCGCGACGGTGGGACTCGTCAGGCGCACGCAGAAGTCGGCGTGTCCCTGGTCGTCGTTGTTGAAGCGGCCGCGATAGCCGCCGGTGGGGGAGCGCCGCTCGACCGTCGCCTTCCCGATCCGCACGACCGGCGCGGCGCCGGTGCGCGCCGGGCGGGGCGTGGTGGAGCAGGCGAGGGAGAGCAGGGAGAG
>CAMLEQ010000085.1 GCA_946479015.1 uncultured Gemmatimonadota bacterium
CGCCGACGACGAGCATCGCCGCCGAGAAGACGCCGAGCTCGC
The DNA here is from genome assembly GCA_946479015.1 of uncultured Gemmatimonadota bacterium. Next base: position 43 of record CAMLEQ010000085.1, read on the forward strand.
GGCGCAGCTCGCTCGATCGCTCCACGGCGCGCGCGCTCAGACGACGAGCAGGTCGCGCTGGTACTCGCGCGGGGTGATGAGCACCTCCCCCGCGCCGACGTACGCATTCACCTCGCTGCGCATCCCGATCTCCCCGCCGATGTAGACGCCGGGCTCGATCGAGAACGCCACGCCGGGGATGAGCGAGCGCTCCTCGCGCGTCTCGAAGTTGTCGATGTGCGGGCCGGAGCCGTGGAGCTGTCGCGAGTCGATCGAGTGCCCCGTGCGGTGCGTGAACCACTCGCCGAAGCCGCGCTTCGTGATCACCGCGCGCGCCGCATCGTCCACCTCGCCGCCGCGGATCGGACGGCCGTGGGACACGGCGTCGCGCACGGCGGCGATGGCGGCATCGCGTGCATCGCGCACCGCTTGCCACACCTCGATCGCTCGCGCGGAGGGAGCGCCGAGCGATCCCATCCACGTCTGGTCGGCGTAGACGCCGGTGGGGTCCTTGGCCCAGAGGTCGATGAGCAGCACGTCACCCATGCGGATCTCGCGCGGGCGGCTGGCGGAGGGAGCGTAGTGCGGGTCGGCGGCGTTCGCCCCCGCGGCGACGATGGGCGGGTGGTCGAACTCGAGCCCCGCGGCGCCGAAGCGCTCGGCGATCCACTGCTGGAGCTCGTGCTCGGCGATGGGAGTGTCCGAGCGAGCGCGCTCGCCGGCGAGCGTCATCGCCTCGCGCGCGACGCGCGCCACGATCTCCGCCGCGCGCACGTGCGACTCCAGGTGCGGGGGCGTCCACACCGCGTAGAAGCGGGTGACCAGGTCGGCGGAGGAGACCACCTGCGCCCCCGCGTTGCGCACCAGCTCCAGCACCCCGGCGGGGACGCGATCGAGGTAGGGGACGGCATCGCCGGGGGAGTACTCCATCGCCACGCGCTTCCCGCGCACCAGGCGGGCGACCGTCTCCTCCAGCGCCTTCCAGGTGCTGTAGCGCTCGCGCCCCCACTCCGCCGGCCAGTCGCGCCACGGCCCCTGCTCGATGTTGTGCGTCACCGCCACCGGCACCCCCTGGCGCGGGATCAGCGCGAAGATCCGCCGCGTGACCATCCCCCGCAGCCCGAGCACCCCGCCGGCGATGGGATTGGTCCCCTGGAAGTCGTAGAGGAGCCAGCCATCGAGCTGGGACTCGGCGAGGGCGGATTGGAGATGGGGAAGCGTCGCGGGGTCGAGCATGTCAGTAGGGGAACGGGGCGCGAGGTGGTGGTCGGAGCTTAAGGTAGGGGCCGGGGCGGGAGGGGTCTAGGACCTGGTCGCTAGACCACCGAAGGACGCGTGTCGCGTGTGGGGAACTGACGGGGTGAGGAGGTAGGTACGGCGCGTGTGGGCTCGGCGGTAGAGAGAGTCCGCCTACACACGAACCTATTCTCGCTCTACCTCGCTCCTCTTCCCGTCAGTTCCCCACACGCCACACGCGTTTCATGGTGTTCTAACCACTATGTCCTATTTTCCCCTCTCATTGCTCTCCACTCCGTCCTCCACTCGCACGTCCCTTCCGCTCGCCCCTGACATCGTACATGATCCACTGCACCACCGTCCGCGCCGAGGAGGCGGAGCAGCTCGCTCAGGAACGCCTCGTAGTAGGCGCACCCCGCGTTGCGGGGGGCGCTGGCGAGGGTGGTGGAGCGCGGGACCTCGAGGATGATGAACGAGCCCGTGCGGCGCACCACGCCGTTCAGGTAGCGCTCGGCGATCCGGCGCACCTGGCGAAGGGCGATGGGGCGTGCGAGGAGGGAGGGGAGCGACGCGATCAGCGAGCGGGTCGTCGACCCGATCGCCTCGTACGTCTGCTTGGCCAGGTAGCGGCCGGCGGCGCGGAACACGGCCTCGGCGTCGGGGCGGCGGCCGATGAGGCGCGCGATCCCCACCGCCTCGTCGTGCCCCGTGCGCTGGTGCTTGCGCGCGGCGTCCGAGTAGCGCCGGATCTGCGCGTAGACCGTGTCGCTGAGCCCGAGGCGCTTGTTGCGGAGCTCCGGAACGAACTCCGCGTCGAGATCGTCATCGGGACTGTCGACGTTGCGCACCGCTTCCAGAAAGCTCAACGGAAGGAGTGCGTCCACCGTGATTGTCATGGATGGGGGGAGGGTGCGGTGAGGCGGTCCGCAAAGCTAACCAGCCGCCGAGACCCGTTCAAGCACGCCCGCTGGAACCGGGGGCGTGTCCCGGAGCTTGAATAGGCGTGCCGGCGTCGGAGCCGGAGGCCCAGACTCATTGACACACCTGCAATGACGACCACCGACGATTCGCCAGGCGATCCGACGACGATGTCCTGTTCCGAGGTTCTCGAGCGCATGTACGAGTTCCTCGACGGGGAGCTCACGACCGAGGTGCAGGAGCGCATCCGCGTGCACCTGTCGTTGTGCCGGCGCTGCTACCCGCACTTCCGGCACGAGGAGGTGTTCCTCCGCTTCATCGAGCGGCGCGCGCAGATCGAGAAGGCGCCGCCGGCGCTACGGCGGAAGATCATGCAGATGCTCGTGAACGAGGAAGCATCGCGGCATCCGGAGTGATCTGGCGCGCGCTGGCCGGCCTCGCGGTCGCCGCGCTCGTGTCCCTCGCCGCGCGGCGCGCGGGCGCGCTCTCACCCTCGGGGGTGATCGCCGCCATCGCCGCCGGCACGATCAGCGTGGCCGCTGGGTGGTCGTGGGGCGCGCTCCTCATCGCCTTCTTTCTCTCCTCCACCGCCCTCTCGCGCTGGCGCGAGCGCGCCAAGGCCGAGCGCACCATGATGATCGCGGCCAAGGGAGGGCGGCGCGACGCGGCGCAGGTGCTGGCGAACGGTGGCCCGTTCGCGCTCGCCGCGCTCCTCTCCCTGCTCCACCCCGCTCCCGCGTGGCCGCTCCTGGGCGCCGGGGCACTCGCGGCCGCATCCGCGGATACGTGGGGGACGGAAGTCGGCACGCTCGCCGCCGCACCGCCGCGGCTCATCACGAGCTGGCGGACGGTCCCCACGGGCACCTCGGGGGCCGTGTCCGCGCCAGGGCTCGCCGCCTCGGCGGCCGGTGCGCTGTTCATCGCGGGGGTGGCGCTCGCGCTCGGCTGGCCCGCGCGCGCGGCGCTGGCCGGCGGGGTGGGCGGCATGGCGGGCGCGCTCGCCGACTCGCTCCTTGGCGCGCTCTGGCAGGCGAGGCGCCACTGCCCGGCCTGCGGCACGGGCACGGAGCGTGACGTCCACGGCTGCGGAACGCGCACCGAGCGCGCTGGAGGGATCGCATGGATGGACAACGACGCGGTGAACCTGCTGAGCGGCATGATCGGCGCGGCGGCGGCGCTCCTGCTGGGAGCGTGACGCGGCTGGGCACGCGCCCGCGCGTGCTGCTCGCCAGCACCAACCGCGAGCGCCAGCCCATGCCCGTGGTGCCGAACGGGGTGGCGTGCGTCGCCTCCGCGCTCGAGGCCGCCGGGTGCGACGTGCGCGTGGTGGATCTCTGCTTCGCGCGCGACCCGCTCGCCGCCGCGCGCGAGGCCGCGCGGGCGCACCGCCCCGATGTGATCGGCGTCTCCGTGCGCAACATCGACAACAGCGATCTCGTGGCGTTGCGCCACTACACCCCCGAGGCGTCGGGGATGCTGCGCGCGCTCCGCGAGGGCGCGCCAGGCGCCACGGTGATCGCCGGCGGGGCCGCGTTCGGCGTCGCCCCCGACGCGCTCTTCCGCGAGCTGGGCGTGGACTACGCCGTCGCCGGCGATGGCGAGCGCGCGACCGTTGCGGTGGTGGAGGCGCTCGCCGCGGGGCGGGCGCCCGGCGCGATCCCCGGCGTCTTCAGGCGCGACCGCGGCGGCGTGAGCTTCTCCGCCCCCGCGTCCGACGCCGACATCGACGCGCTCCCCACGGCGCGCCTGCACCGGTGGCTCGACCTGCGCGCGTACGAACGGCGCGGCGGGACGGTGCCCATCCAGACGAAGCGCGGGTGCGTGTTCAAGTGCATCTACTGCACGTACCTGAACGTGGAGGGGTGGGGGTATCGCCTGCGCGAGCCGGAGCGCGTGGCGGAGGAGATCGCCGAGCTCGCGCGCGACGCCGGCGTGCGGCACTTCGAGTTCGTGGACTCCACCTTCAACTCTCCGCCGCGCCACGCGGCGGAGGTGTGCGAGGCGATCGCGCGGCGCGGCCTCCGTCTCTCGCTCGACACCACGAACTTCACGCCGGCGAGCGTCCCCTCCTGGCTGCTGCCGGAAATGCGGCGCGCCGGATTCCGCTGGCTCGGCATCACCGCCGAGAGCGCGAGCGATCCGGTGCTCGACCGGCTCGGCAAGGGGTTCGACACCGCGCGGCTGCACGCGGCGGCGGCGGACGTGGAGCACGCGGGGATCGGCGTGCTCTGGATCTTCCTCGTCGGCGGCCCGGGGGAGACGCCGGAGACACTGGAGGAGACGCTGCGCTTCGCGGCATGGCGCATGTCGCGCGGCGACGCGGTGTATCTCACCGTGGGACTGCGCATCTATCCGGGCACCACGCTCCACCGCATCGCGATCGACGAGGGGGTGGTGGAGGCGACCGATCCGCTGTTGCTCCCGCGCTTCTACTTCTCCGAGGCGCTCGGGCTCGAGCGCGCGGTGGAGCGGCTGCGGCGCTTCGCCGCCGGCCACCCGCGCTTCATGTTCTCCGCCGACTCGCGCTCCCCGCTCCTGCCGTACCTCACGCGGCTCGCCTCGGTGCTCCACCTGCCGCGCCCGCACTGGCGCTACATGGGGCTCTTCCAGCGCCTGACGAGACTGCGCGCGGGAGCGGCGGGAATCGGGAGCGCGTCGTGAGCGATGCGCGAGTGATCGTGGTGGGAGGCGGCCCCGCGGGGTGCTCCACCGCCTGGCACCTCGCGCGCGCGGGGGTGGACGTGCTGCTCCTCGACCGCGCCCACTTCCCGCGCGACAAGCCGTGCGCCGAGTACCTGAGCCCCGAGGCGTCGCGCGTGCTGGAGAAGATGGACGCGCTCGCGGCGTGCGAGCGCTCGGGGGCGGCGCACCTGGCGGGGATGATCGTGCGCGCGCCGTCGGGGGAGCGCATCCACGGCGACTTCGCGGCGGCGCACGGCTGGCACGGCTTCCGCGACCGCGGGCTGGCGCTGCGCCGCCGCGCGCTCGACGCGATCCTCCTGGAGCGTGCGCGCGCCGCGGGGGCGAGCGTGGCGGAAGGGGTGCGCGTCACCGACGTGGTGCGCGACGCGACGGGGGTGGTGCGCGGGGTGCGCGCGCTCGACGACGGGGGGCGCGCCGTGGAGCTCGGCGCGGCGCTGGTGGTGGGCGCCGACGGGCTGCGGTCGGTGGTGGCGCGCCGGCTCGGGCTCGTGCGCCGCGCGCGCGCGCCGCGGCGCGTGGCGTTCGTGGCGCACTACCGCGGCGTGCGCGAGGTGGGCGAGTACGGCGAGATGCACGTGGAACGCGACGGCTACGCCGGGATCGCCCCGGTGGACGACGGGGTGACGAACGTGGCAGTGGTGGTCCCGCACGCGCGGCTGCGCGCCGGCGGCGTCGATGCGGCGGCGCTCTTCGACGGTTGGCTCGCCAGCCACCCGCACCTCGCCCCGCGCTTCATCGGCGCCGAGCGCATCTCCCCCGTCCGCGCGACAGGCCCATTCGCCCAGCGCGCGCCGCGCGCCTGGGCACCCGGCGCCGCGCTCGTGGGAGACGCCGCCGATTTCTTCGACCCGTTCACCGGCGAGGGGATCTACGCCGCCCTTCACGGCGGCGAGCTGCTCGCCCCCGCCATCGTGGAGTCGCTCGGCGCTCCGCATCGGCGAGCCGCGGATGCGGCGCTCGCCGGCTACGACCACGACCGCCACGCCGCGTTCGGCGGCAAGTGGCGCGTGGAGCGCCTCGTCGCCCTCGCCGTCGCCTTCCCCGCGCTCATGAACCGCGCCGCCCACACCCTCTCCCGCCACAAGGAGATGGCCGACCTGTTCGTGGGTGTCGCCGGCGACTTCGTCCCCCCTCGCGCGATACTCTCCCCGCGCTACCTTGCCAAGCTGTTGCTGAGCCCCTGACCCCCACCCCCCTTCACCCGAGATCCCCCTGCCCCCCGGCCCCCGGCCCCTCGCCCCTAGATGATAGATCCGGCCCTCTTCCGCAGCGTCCTCGGCCGCTTCGCCTGCGGCGTCACCGTCCTCACCGCCCGCGATGCGCAAGGCACCGATCACGGGATGACCGTGAGCGCCTTCTGCTCGCTCAGCCTCGACCCCACGCTCGTGCTCGTGTGCGTCGAGCACACCGCCGTGATGCACGGCGTGCTCGAGGACGCCACGCACTTCGCCGTGAACATCCTGTCGGCGGAGCAGGAGTCCATCTCGCGCCGCTTCGCCGAGCAGATGGAGGACCGCTTCGATGGGATCGGCTACACGCGCGGGATCACCGGGCTCGTGCTGCTGGAGGGGATCCTGGCGTACATCGAGTGCCGGGTGACGGCGCGCCACCCCGGCGGGGACCACACGATCGTGATCGGCGAGGTGGTGGCCGCGGAAGCGTTCGCGGAACGCCCCCTGCTGTACTACCGCGGCGGGTACGCGCAACTGGAGCGGTGACCTGGACTCCCTGCTGACACCGCGCCGCCGGCGCGGGTACGAGTACCTCGACGACCCGGCGGTCGACGGCGACGTGCGGCGCCGCTCGCTTCGCGACGTGGCCTGCGCCAACGCGCTCTTCGGCGGCCGGCGCGCCGTGACGGCGGAGCTCGCCCGCGCGCTCGCCGCCATGGGGCGCCGGACGGCGACGCTCCTCGACGTGGGCACGGGGATCGGCGACATTCCAGCGGAGCTGAGGCGCGCGGCGGCGCGGCGCGGCATCGCGCTCGCCACGATCGGCATGGAGGGGAGCGAGGAGCTCGCGCGCGCCGCGCGCACTCCCCACTTCCCCACCGTGTGCGCGGACGCGCTCGCGCTCCCCTTCGCCGACCGGAGCGTGGACATCGTGATGTGCTCCCAGGTGCTGCACCACTTCGAGCGTGACGAGGGGCTCGTGCTCCTGCGGGAGATGGACCGCGTGGCGCGCCGCTGGGTGATCGTCAGCGACATCCGCCGGAGCTGGCTCGCCGCGGCGGGGATCTGGCTCGCCTCCTTCCCGCTCCGCTTCCACCCGGTGAGCCGGCACGACGGCGTGGTGAGCGTGCTGCGCGGCTTCACCCGCCGCGAGCTGCGCGACATGGCGCACGCGGCCACGGGGCGATCGGCGAGCGTGCGGCACCGCCTCGGCTTCCGCGCCACCGCGGCGTGGCGCACCGATGGGCAGGGGGCGCCATGAGCGCATCGCCCCCGCCCTCCCCGCCCCCCTCGCCACGCACGTTCCGGGAGCCGTACGCGCTCGGGGAGATGCCGCTCGGGCGCCCCATGGAGACCGTGGACGAGCGCGTCGTTCGGGCGCCGCCGCGCACGATCTTCTCCATCGCGCGCGATGTGGAGCGCTGGCCGGCCTACCTTCCCCACTACCGGTGGGTGCGCTTCCGGGAACAAGCGGCCGACGGCGGAGGTCTGGTGGAGATGGCGGCGTGGCGCCCGTTCGGCGTGGTGGGGTGGCCCACGTGGTGGATGTCGGAGATGTCGGTGGACGATGCTCGCCCCGCGATCCGTTTCCGGCACGTTCGTGGCATCACCACGGGGATGGACGTGGAGTGGACGTTCGTGCCTCACGTGGACGGTACGCTCGTGAGGATCGTGCACGCGTGGAACGGTCCGCGGTGGCCATTGATTGGTATCTTCGCGGCCACCGCGGTGATCGGCCCCGTGTTCGTGCACGGGATCGCGTCGCGGACGCTCGAGGGGCTCGCGCGCGTGGCCGAGCGTGCGGCCGCGCGCGGCGGACCGCACGACGGGGCGCCGGCCGCCTGAGGAGCACGCCCACGGCAGGTTCCATCACACGGAGCACCATGACTCGTCACCCCGAACGTCGCGTCGTCATCAGCGGAGTCGGCGCGATCACCCCGATCGGCACGTCCGTGGATGGGCTGTGGGCCGGGCTGCGCATGCAGCGGTCCGCGGTGTCGACGCTGACGCGCTTCGATCCCTCCCTCTTCCGCAGCCACATCGCGGCCGAGGTGCGCGACTTCGACCCGAACGACTTCCTCGAGCGGAAACGCGCGAAGCGCCTCGACCGCTTCGGCCAGTTCGCCGTGGCCGCGGCGCGCCTCGCGCTCGACGATGCGGCGATCGACCTCGCCGTGGAGGATCGCGAGCAGGTGGGCGCGATGATGGGGACGGCGCTCGGCGGCGTCGGGTACGCGGAGGAGCAGGCCGGGCTCTTCTACCGGGGCGGCGTGCGCGACGTGGACCCGATCCTGGCGCTCACCGTCTTCGGCGGCGCCGCGAGCTGCAACATCGCCATCGAGCTCGGGGTGCAGGGGCCGAACAGCACCAACGCGATGAGCTGTGCCTCGGGGACGATCGCCATCGGCGAGGCGTTCCGGGAGATCCGCGACGGCTACGCGGACGTGATGCTGTGCGGCGGCGCGGAGGCGCCGCTCTGGCCGCTCTGCTACGGCGCGTTCGCGATCATCCGGGCGATGTCCACGCGCAACGACGATCCGTCGAGCGCGTCGCGCCCCTTCGACCGCGACCGCGACGGCTTCGTGATGGGAGAAGGAGCAGCGGTGCTCGTGCTCGAGGAGCGGACGCGAGCGCTGGCGCGCGGCGCGCGCATCTACGGCGAGGTGCTGGGGTTCGGCGTCTCGAACGACGCCTATCACATGACGGCGCCGCGCCCCGACGGCTCGCAGGCGGCACGCTCGATGCGCCGCGCGCTCGACGACGCGGGCGTGGAGCCGCACGAGATCGGCTACGTGAACGCGCACGGCAGCTCCACCCCGCTCAACGATGCCACCGAGACGCTGGCCATCAAGAAGGTGTTCGGCGAGCACGCGTACCGCGTGCAGGTGAGCGGCACCAAGGGCTACTACGGGCACGCGCTCGGCGCGAGCGGCGCCATCGAGGCGGCGATCTGCGCGCTGGCGATGGCGAACGACTGGCTCCCTCCCACGGTGAACCTCGCCACGCCGGACGCGGAGTGCGACCTGGACTACATCCCGGGGGACGGGCGCCAGGCGCGCCCGGAGCTGCTGCTGTCGAACTCGTTCGGCTTCGGCGGGATCAATGCCGCGCTCGTGATGCGGAAGACGGGGTGACCCTGGCGCGCAGGGCGCGCCGCAGCGCGGCGAAGATGGTGCGCTCGAGGCCGCGATCGTCGGTGAAGCGGTGGTCGGCCCGCCATGCGGCGAGGTCGATCACCGCTTTCGCCATCACCGGGTGGCCGCCCGCGCTGCCGTAGTGGATGAACGCCTCGCGCAGCCGCTCGCCGAGCTGCGCATCCGGAGAGAGCGCGCGGGTGCTCATCGCGAGCTTCGACCCGAACACGCCGGACACCGCCGATATCTCCGCGCCCGCCATCCCGAGACAGAACTCCGCGAGCTGCGCCACGATGTGCTCCTGATCCTCGGGGAGGCGGCCGAGATGGACGTACGCCAGCCCGTCGCGCATGTGCGGGCGCTGGAGCGCCTGGCCGAAGCGGCGCAGCGCGATGGGGGAGTACGACGGGTGCTGGATGCGCCGCAGCATCGCCTGGTCGGCGCGCGGGAAGAGGTGGGCGAACATCTCGAGGTCCTCGTCGCTGGCCGAGCGGGAGAGCGACTTGGTGTCCGTCACGATCCCGTAGAGCAGCGCCGTGGCGAGCGGACGAGTGAGCGCCTGCGCGTTCTCGGCGAGCAGGTACTCGGCGGCCATCGTGGCGCTCGCGCCGTAGGTGGTGCGCACATCGCGGAAGCGGGCGCGGTACGGGCCGGAGGACGGGTGGTGGTCCACCACCGCCGCCACCTCCGGGAGCGCGCCGCCGAAGTAGGGGGGCTGCACGTCCACGAGCACGAGCGGGGCGAACGATGGGAGCTCTCGCTTGGACACGTGCCGCACGTGGACGCCCAGCTCCTCGATCAGGCGGCGGTTCTCGGGGCGCGTGATGTGCCCGCACGTGATGATCGGGGAGCGGTCGGCGCGCAGGTCGAGCGTGCGGCGCAGCGCGAGCGCCGAGGCGATGGCGTCCGGGTCGGGATCGTTCTGCACGAGGAAGGCGCAGGAGGCGGAGCCGCGCAGCGCGCGCCGCAGCCCGCGCACGCGCTTGCGCGCGGCCGCCCGGCGCACCACCAGCTCGATGGCGTCGGCGAGCAGCTCCCCCTCGTCGATCCACGTGATCCCGCCGCGCGTGCTCCCGCGCCGGCGTCCGCGCGTGCGGTCGATGAGCAGCACCGAGGGGAGCGGCAGGGTGCGGCACACCGTGTTCGCGATCTGCTGCGCGCGCGCCGGGTCGGCGACGTCGATGACGACGATCGCCTCGCGCCCATCGAGCGACTCGTAGGTGCGCGGATCGGTGGGATCGCCGTGCAGCGCCTCGGACCAGTCGGGACTGCGGCGGTCATCGGGAAGCCAGAGGTGCACCGGCCGGCCGCCGAGCGCGCTCCGGCGCAGCGTGTCGAAGCGCTCCGGCCGGTCGGAGATGAACACCACCCCCGTCTTCGCGCGCCCCTGGGGCGCACTGTTCTGTCTTGCTTCCATGGCCGGGCGCGTCTAGCTTGGCCGCCGGCGCCAGCCGCCTGGGCGCCGCCACCGTCCACTGCGAGGACAGATGAAAGACCCGATTCGGCACTTCATCGCGGAGTTCGTCGGCACGTTCGCGCTCGTGTTCGTCGGGAGCGGAGCCATCATTGCCTCGAAAATGCCGGGGAGCAACATCGGCCTGATCGAGATCGCCATGGCGCACGGGATCATCCTGGCGGTCATGGTGACCGCCACGATGCGCATTTCGGGCCACCTGAACCCCGCCGTGACGCTCGGCTTCCTCGCGACCCGGCGCATCGACGCGATGATGGCGGGGATCTACATCGTCGCCCAGCTCCTGGCGGCGATGCTGGCGGCCTATGCGCTGAAGCTACTCTATCCGTCGGCGCTCTTCGAGGCGGCTCGCGGGGGCGGGCAGTTCGTGGCGCTCGATGTGACCGCCACCCAGGCGTACGTGATCGAGGGGATCGCGACCTTCTTCCTGGTGTTCGCGGTGTTCGGGACGGCGGTGGACCCGCACGCACCGAAGGTCGGCGGCTGGGCGATCGGGATGACGATCGCCGCCGACATCCTCGCCGCCGGCCCCCTCACCGGCGCCTCGATGAACCCCGCCCGCTCCTTCGGCCCGGCCGTGGCGAGCGGGATCTACGAGGGACAGCTCATCTACTGGGTCGGCCCGATCATCGGCGGAGTGCTGGCGGCGCTGGTGTACGACAAGTTCCTGATGCGGCATCCGACGGAGCCGTTCGAGCATGGGCCGGTAGCCCGGAAGTAGGGGGTAGGACCTGGTGGGTAGACCACCATGCAACGCGTGTGGCGTGTGGGAGACTGACGGGATGAGGAGGGAGGTAGAGCGCGTGT
>CAMLEQ010000086.1 GCA_946479015.1 uncultured Gemmatimonadota bacterium
GCGCCGCGCAGCTTGCGCAGCGCGTAGCCGATGTCGTGTCGCAGCTCGCCCACGTAGTCCCTCCGCCGCCGCGCGGCCTCGATGTCCTGGTCCACGTGCCGCAGGTAGCGGCGCGCGTCTTCCACGTCTCCGAACTGCCGGGCCGCCTCGGCGCGCGCCGCCTCCGGGGAGAGGCCGCGCGCGATGAGCTCCTCGGCGCGCATCTCCAGGTGGAAGCGCAGCTCCTCGTCGACGTCGTCGCTGATGCGCTGCGTGGAGCGCCAGGGAAAGCGAAAGAGGGGGCGCGTCACGCGGGCTCCAGCACCTTGAACACCGCTTCGGCGTAGCGGCGCCAGGTGGACTCCTGGGCGCGGAGCTGCTGCCGGCCGCGGGTGGTGAGGCGGTAGTAGCGCGCGCGGCGGTTGTTCTCCGACAGCCCCCACTCGGCGGCGACGCAGCCGGCGCGCTCGAGGCGGTGGAGCGACTTGTAGAGCGGGGCGTCCTCGATCTCGATCACGCCGTCGGTGCGGTCACGGATCCACCGGGACACGGCGTAGCCGTGCATGACCCCCCAGGCGAGGGCGCGGAGGACGAGGACGTCGAGGGTGCCCTGGAGCAGGTCGAGCGATTGGTCGGCCACGCGTGTCTCCCATTACCGAGTACGGGGAGACAGTGGGGTCGCGATGTGCGGCTGTCAAGAGTTTCTCTCTGACCCATCGCCTGCACGCTTCCCGTACGTGGTACGGCGTCGCGCGGCGCGGCGGAGGAGGGGGGAGCGGTGCGGCGGCCAGCGTCGTGCCCGCCCCCCACGCCAGCGCGCTCACGCCATCATCGCCTGCGGCTGCAGCTCCACCTTGATCCACCACGGCTGCCGCGTGTCGAACGCCTTGTACGCGTCGATCACGTTCGGCAGCGACTCGTGCTCGGTGAGCACCTTCTCCGGGTGCGCGGCGCCGCTCTCGACGGCGTCGAGCAGGAGCGGGATGTACTTCCGGTGGTGGCAGTTTCCCATCTTCAACGTGAGGTTCCTGTTCATCGCCTTGCCGATGGGGTACGCCTCGAGCGTCTGCGGGTAGACGCCGATGATCGAGTGCGTGCCGGCCTTGGCGAGCGCGTCCACCGCCCAGCGCAGCGCCTGCGACGGGCCATCGCCGGGGTGCCAGTTCGGGCCGTCGGTATGCGGCTTCGGCACGAGCGTGTGGAGCTCGCGATCGAACTCCTCCGCCTCCGCCTTCGCCCGCTTCGCTGCCGGGCCCTTGTGCGGGCGCACCGCGTCCACGCCCACCGCGTCGATGACGCGATCGACGCCGATGCCGCCGGTGAGCTCGAGGATCGCCTGCACCGGATCCTCCTTCTCGAAGTCGATCACCTCCGCCTCCTGCGCGCGCGCGAGCTCGAGGCGCGAGGGGATGCAGTCGACCGCGATGATGCGCCCGGCGCGCAGCATGGCCGCGCTCTCGATGGCGAGCTGTCCCACCGGGCCGCACCCGAAGATCGCGACGGTGTTCCCCGGCCGGATCTCGGCGAGCTCGGCGCCGAAGTACGCGGTGGGGAAGATGTCCGAGAGGAGGATCGCCTGATCGTCGCTCACGGAGTCGGGGAGCTTCACCAGTCCGACGTTCGCGAACGGGACGCGCGCGAGCTCCGCCTGCAGCCCGTGGAACGGGCCGGACTCCTCGGGGCCGCCGTAGAACGCCGTGCCCGCGCGCTTCCCCTTCGGGTTGGCGTTGTCGCACTGCGAGAAGTAGCCGGCGCGGCAGTAGGAGCAGTAGCCGCACGCGATCGTGGACGGGATGACCACGCGGTCGCCCGGCGCGAGATTCCTGACGCCGGCGCCCACCTCCTCCACCACGCCCACCCCCTCGTGGCCGAGGATCGTCCCCTCCTTCATGCCCGCGACCGTGCCGCGGATGAGGTGCAGATCGGTGCCGCAGATCGCGCTCGTGGTGAGGCGGACGATCGCGTCCGTGGGCTGCTCGATCCTCGGGTCCGGCACGTCGTCGAGCCTGATGTCGCCGATGCCGTGAAAGACGATGGCCTGCATGTGTACCTCCCTGCCGTGGCGTGCATCCAGCGTGCTGTACGCTTCGCGTACACGGCGCCCAGCTCGGCACCCCGGTCCGGCGTGGCCCGCGCCGCGCCCGTGGGCCGGCGCGCTGCACGAGCCGCGCCCGGTGACGCGGCGCGTGGTGGCCTGCTCACGGTCCGCGAGCGTGAGGACGAGCCCGAGTCGACGCCGATGTCGTCGTGCGCGACGTGGCCGCGGCGGTGCGCCGAGGGGGGCTCCGGCCACGAGAGGCCGGTGACCGCCGCCCGGATTGACGGCGGCCGCCATTGGCTGCATATACAGCCGTCGTCAAGTGTATATGCAACCATTTGCGGCGCGCCGCACTCGGCGCGCCGGAGCGGAGGACCCGAACCGATGCTGTTCGTCGAGCTGTTCGTCCCCAGGGGGATCCTCGATGACGAGACCCGCCGCCGCCTCGGCGAGCGCATCATCACCGAGGTGGTGAGCGCCAAGGGCGCGGATCCCGAGACGATCGCGGCCGTCCCGGGGTGGAGGACGGGAACTGGGGCGCGTTCGGCGGGGTGATGCGCACGCCGGACCTCGTCGACATGGTCGTGCACCGCCGGAGTGTACCGGCGCCCACGAACGCCGCCGAGGGCGAGCCCGCGCAAGGCACGGCGGCGGATCCGGTGTGCGGCATGACGGTGGAGCTGGACGGCGCCATCACCCTGGAGCTCGACGGCGTCACCCACGCCTTCTGCTGCACGGGGTGCCGCGACGTGTTCCTCGCGCGATGGCACCAGTCCCCTCGCTCGTAGACTGCGCACGCGGCCGCCGCACGGCCGCCGCGGTCACGGACGATCCACCGGCAGCCCGCTCGGCACCCGGTCGGGGATGACGCTCGACAGGTTCCGCGCCGCCTCGTCGGTGAGCGCGCTCATGTAATCCATCAGCTTGTCCACCACCTCCGGCGAGAGCACGACGCCGTTCAGGAGCGTGTCGCGCTGCGCGAGGACGTCCTGCGCGTTGTCGAGCAGCGTGCCCTGCGACGCCGGATCGAGCTGCGAGGGGTCGAACGACAGGAGCCGCTGGTCGGACTCGCTGTAGTGCTCCACGAACGAGCGCAGCGTCGGGTACGCGCCGTCGTGGCCGTACGGACCGGTGAGCTCCACGTTGCGCAGCGGCGAGGTGCGGAAGCGATACCGGTCGGCGGGGTCGCCGGTCACGTTCATTCGCCCGAAATCATCGCGCAGCGACGCTCCGTTTCCCTCCCCCGGACCGATCTGGGCGACGGCCACGTCGTGGAACTGGTCGTCGCTCAGGGTGGCGCCATCATGGCAGATGGCGCACTTGAGCGTGAGGAAGGTCTCGGCCCCCTCGAGCTGGCGCGGCGTGAGCGCGTCGTCGTCCCCCCTGAGGAACCGGTCCCACGGCGCGTTCGCGAACGTCATGCGGTCCACGATGAACGCGCCGATGGCGTTCGACGCATGGGCGAACGTCATCTCGCTGAACGGCGTGCCGGGGTAGGCCGCCTCGAACATCCGCCGGTACTCGGGGATGGCGCCGAGCCGCCGCATGAGACCGGCCCAGATGCGGTCCACATCGGCGTCGGGGATGGCGGCCAGCTCGTTCCCACCATCGCCGCGCATCTCCGCGCGGCTGGTGACCGGGAACATCCCGAGCGCCGAGACGGCGCCGAACTCGAACACGCGCTGCATGCGCGGCGTGAGCCGGTGCCCCGCCGGCGTCTGCACGCGTCCCTTCGAGTCCAGTTGCACGCGGCCATCCCAGAAGAGGTGCCGCATGCTGCCGAGGTCGAAGAACGGCGGCGCGTTGCGCGCGATCAGCACGCCGTTCGGCTGCGTGCGCTGCGGTCCCAGCCCGATGCCGCCGGAGCCGATGGACAGGCTCCTGCCGTCGCTGGTCTCGAAGGCGGGGAGGTGGCAGGTGGTGCAGGCGACGTCGCGGTTCCCGCTCAGGATCTTGTCGAAGGCGAGCGCCTGGCCGAGCCGCACGAGCGCCGGCCGGATGTGGCGCGGGCGCTCGAGGGGGACGAGGCCCCGCGACGCGGCGAGCTGCCGGACGGTGCGCGGGGTGACCGCGGTCTCGTCCGAAGCGGTGGTGGAACGACGGTTGGATGCCGAGGGCGCCGTGGGCTGGTCGGCGCACGCCACGAGCGACGCGACGACGGCGGCGGCCGTGGCGACCGTCGCCAACGTTCTCCGAAACATGACGACCTCCAATGGACCTGGACGAGTCGAGCTGCGGCGGAGCCGGTGGTCGTGGGCTCTCAACGAGTAGATCGGAATCGGCGCCCGATTCCCGACACGCGCCCGCCCGAGGCGCCCGGCGCTGGCCAGAATTCGCCGCCGGCCCTATGCTGTACGCCTCACGCGGGAGGCCGGACATGGCCGTCATGGATCGCGATCGTTGGCGAGTGCTGGAGCCCCTGCTCGACCGCGTGCTGGATCTGTCCGCGGACGAGCGCGAGTCGTGGCTGACCGAGCTGCGCGCGCAATCGCCGGCGCTCGCCGCCGAGCTGACATCGCTCCTCTCCGGTGAGCAGGCGGCCGACCGGAACGGCTTTCTCGCCACCCCGCTCGACGTGAAGCTCGAGGGGCTGGTGCTCGGCGCGTACACGCTGGAGCGCCCGCTCGGCCACGGGGGGATGGGCTCCGTGTGGCTCGCGCGCCGCACCGACGGACGGTTCGAGGGGCACGCGGCGGTGAAGCTCCTGAACCTCGCGCTGCTGACGCCGAGCGGACAGGCACGCTTCCGGCACGAGGGCTCGGTGCTCGCGCGGCTGGCGCACCCCGGCATCGCGCGCCTCCTCGACGCCGGCGTGAGCCCGAGCGGGCAGCCCTACCTCGTGCTCGAGCACATCGACGGCGTGCGCATCGATGCCTGGGCGGAGGAGCACGCGCTCGGGCTCGATGGGCGCATCCGCCTCTTCCTCCAGGTGCTCGATGCCGTGGGGCATGCGCACGCGAACCTGATCGTCCATCGCGACCTCAAGCCGTCGAACATCCTGGTGACGCGCGAGGGCACGGTGAAGCTGCTCGACTTCGGCATCGCCAAGCTGCTCGGCGCGGAGGGGAGCGCGGATCGTACCGCGCTCACCATGGAAGGCGGACGCGCGCTCACGCCGGAGTTCGCCGCGCCGGAGCAGGTGCGGGGGGATGCGATCACCACCACCACCGACGTCTACGCGCTGGGGGTGCTGCTCTACGTGCTCGTCTCCGGGCGGCACCCCACCGCCGAGGGGTGCCGCACCTCGCCCGAGACGGCGAGAGCGCTGCTCGAGGTGGAGCCCGAGCGGCTCCGCCTGGGGGACCTGGACAGCATCCTCGGCAAGGCGCTGCGCAAGGAGCCGCGCGAGCGCTACCAGACGGTGGAGGCGTTCGCCGACGATCTGGGACGCTACCTGCGCGACGAGCCGGTGAGCGCGCGCCCCGATTCGCTCGCGTACCGGACGCGGAAGTTCGTGCGGCGCCACCGTGCGGGCGTGGCGGCGGCGGTGGTGATGCTCACGGGGCTGCTCTTCGCCACGGCGTTCTCCGTGACCCAGATGCGCGAGGCGCGGCGGCAGCGCGACGTGGCGCTGACGGCGAGCCGGCAGGCCGACGCGGAGAGCGAATTCCAGTCGCTGCTGATGTCGCAGGTGGGGGACCGGCCGATCACGATGCGGGAGATCCTCGACCGGGGGCGCGCCACGCTGGAGCGACAGTACGCGGGGGATCCGCGCATCCTCGGGACGATCCTGCTGCAGCTCTCGTCGCGCTACGCCGACATGGGGGACAGCGAGATCCGCGGCGGACTCCTGGCGCGGGCGGAATCGCTGGCCGTCGCCGCGCACGACACGGTGCAGCTCATCGAGGTGCGCTGCAACATCGTGGACGACATGCGCACCGAGGGGCGCTACGTGGAGGCGCAGCGCGAGCTGGATGGCGCGCGGGCGATGCTCCGCGCCGCCCCCGACCCGCGCGCCGAGGCGGTGTGCCTCCAGGTGCTCACCGACCTGGAGAACGAGACCGGCATCGGCCACCGCGGCGTGGCGGCGATCCAGCGCGCCATCGCCATCCGCGACAGTCTGGGCGAGACGAAGGACATGGCCTACATCGAGATGTTCGTGTCGCTCGCCCACGCTCTCGACCAGGAGGGGAAGCATCGCGAGGCGCTCGCGGAGTACCGCCGTGCGCTCGACCGGATGGACGCCAGCGAGCGCGGGGAGACGATGACCCGCAGCGAGATCCAGCACGACCTCGCGGTGTCGCTCGCGCAGCTGGGGGAGACGGCGGAGGCCGAGCGGCTGCAGCGCGACGTGATCGCGCGCATCTCGCGGAGCGATCCCACGGGGCGCCTCCCGACGCAGTTGCTCGTGCACTACGCGCACGTGGCGCTGTTCGACGGGCACGCGGACTCGGCCGTGAAGTATTTCACGCAGCTCGCCGACCAGGCGGCGGCGGATCGCAACGGCTACTGGGAGGGGCGAGCGACGTTCGGGCTCGCGGAGGCGCAACTGATGCTCGGGCGGCGCGCGGACGCGGCGCGCACGGCGGCGCGCTTTCGCCGGGCCGTCCCGCGGCTGAGCATCCGGAGCGTGGACGACGAGCTCACCGATGCGCGCATGCTCGACGCGCGGCTCGCGGCGGCGCGCGGCGACAGCGCGGTCGCGTACGAGCGCGTGGTGCAGGTGCTCCGGGACAACGGCTACTTCGGCGGCGAGCGGCGCGATGTGTTCCGATCGGCGCTGCTGTTCGCGGCGCGGGTCGCGCTGTCACTCGGCCAGCGGGGGGATGCGCTCCGCTTCGCGCGCGATGCCCGCGCCGTCTCCACGCTGGACACGCTCACCGAGACGCGCAGCGCGTACGTGGGGGAGGCGCGACTGGTGGAGGGGCGGGTGCTGCTCGCGATGGGCGACACGACGGCGGCGCGGCTGACGCTCGGGATGGCGCTCGGCGCGTTGCGGCGCGGCGGGGGGAGCGAGCATCCGCGCGCGCGGGAGGCGGACGCGCTGCTGCGGGCGCTGCGGTGAGGGGCGCGGCGTCCGCGCCGCGCGTCAGCCGCCGCCGTCGTCCGACGACAGCTCATCGCCGAGGAGCGAGTGGTGCAGGAGGAGGCGCGCCTTGCGCCAGTCGCGCTGCACCGTGCGCTCCGACACCCCGCGGAAGGCGGCGATCTCGGCGAAGGAGAAACCGCAGAAGAAGCGGAGGTCCACCAGCTCGGCGAGCGCGGGCTCGAGCTCGCCCAGCTCCTCGAGCGCATCGCCGAGCCGCTCCAGCTCCTCCGCGTCGCGCAGCGCCTCGCTCGTCGGCGGCTCGTCGCCGGCGAGGGTGATCTCGAGCTGGCGCCCGCGCTTCACGGCGCGGTGGCGGCGCGCGAAGTCGACGACCAGGCCGCGCATGGCGCGCGCGGCGTAGGCGAGGAAGCGCGGCCGGTCGGCGAACGCCACGTCGTGGCGGCCGGAGATGTTGAGGTAGGCCTCGTGCAGCAGCGTGGTGGGTCCGAGCGTGAGCGAGGGGCCGGCGCGCCGCAGGTTCCGCTCGGCGAGCCGGTGCAGCTCGTGGTAGAGGAGCGTGAACAGCTCGTCCACCGCCTCCTGGTCGGCCTGGTCGGCGCGCCGGATGAGCGCTTCGATGTCGGACTCCAACTGCCCTCCCGGGAGTGGTCGGCCGGCCCGCGTCGGGGAGCGCGGGCGGCCGTCGCTTCCCTACGATACGCCGGAAGGGCGCCGGGCTCCATGGGTGGGGCGGCAGCCAGGCGCGCCGCGAGGGGAGCGCCTGACTGGCCGTCAGTCCTTGTACGGGTCGAACTCGTCCGCTCCCGCCATGACGACGACGAGCGGCTTCAGCGTGTGCAGCACTTCCACCGTTCCCTCCTGCGCCGCCAGCACGTCCGGCAGCCGGCGGTAGACGTGCGGGCTCTCGTCGAGCCCTCCGCCGCGGAGGATGACGCCCTTCTCCATCACCCACGACTGCATCATCTCGGGCGTCACGCGTCCCGGGGTGATGACCTGCCCCGTCTTGCGGTTGCGCTTCCCCGCCGCCTGGTTGCGCGACATCACGCGCCCGGCGCCGTGCACGGTGGAGAAGAGCGCCGCTCGCTGCGCGGCCGCCACCTCCGCCGAAGCGGACTCCGGCGCCGTCCCGCGCACGATCACGGCGTCGTCGCCCATGGAGCCGCCGATGAATCCCATCTGCCCGGGGAAGGCGGGCGTCGCGCCCTTGCGCACCACCACCAGCTCCTCGTCGCCGTGCACCTCCTTCCACGCGAAGTTGTGGTGGTTGTGCACGAGCTCGAGCTCGCGCGCTCCCATCAGCGACACCACCTTGCGCGCTACCCACTCGCGTCCGGCGTACGCGTATTCCCCCGCCAGGTTCATGAGGTGCCAGTAGTCGTGCCCGATCGGCTGCGCGAGGTCGAGCAGCACCTCGCGTTCCGGCACGCGCTCCCCCCACCCCTTCCCCTGCCCCAGGGCGAGGAACGCAGACGCCACCGTGTGGCCGAAGCCACGGCTCCCGAAGTGGACGCCCACCCAGATGGCGCCCACCTCGTCCGCGAACACGTCCACGTAGTGGTTCCCGCTTCCCACCGTGCCGAGCTGCTGGCGCGCCTTGGTGTGGAGCGCCTGACGATGCTTGGGCGGAACGGCCTGCCACGCATCGTGCGCGAACAGCGGGTGATCCATCGGCGCATCGTCGGCCTGGTTCTTCCGCCCCACGCCGAAGCTCACCGTGTCGGCGATCGCATCGGCGATGGTGGCGAGCGCGGCGCGGATGCGCTCCGGCGTGTCGCCCAGGGCGCCCACCGTGAGGTCGGTGCGGATGGCCGCGTTGCCGCAGGCGATGTCGAAGCCGACGCCCACCACCGACACCTGGTCGCGGTACGCGGCCACGCCGCCGATGGGCATCACGTAGCCCACGTGCCCGTCCGCCATCAGCGCAGCGTCCACCGCGCCCTCGCGCACGTGCTGGAACTGAACGATCGTCTGCTCGTCGTGCTGTCCGAAGATCTTCATCGTAGTACTCGATTCACTGTGTGAGCCGTCGGCTCCCGGCGCCCGGCCCGTGCGGCAGCCGTGTGCCGGAAGTCGACGACCGTGAGGTCACGTCCATCGCCCCGCGAAGTCGGCGATCACCTGGGGCGTGGCCGTGTCGAATCCGGCCACGTCGAGCATGCCGGCGTCGTCCGGGTCGGCGATGCTGAACCCGTTCGACGCCATCGCGACGACCACCAGCGTCGCCGCGATCCTCATGCGATCGCGGTACTCGCGGAGCGCCTGCGCGGGGTGGATGTTCCCCGCCCAGGTCTCGTTGTCGGTGTAGACCACGAACGCGTCCACCTGCCAGCGGTGCTTCAGCGCCTCGACCATCGGCAAGGCGCAGTCGGTGCCGCCGAAGGGGAGCGCGCTCGTGGCCTTCACCACATCGTCCAGCCGCTGCCGCGGCGAGATGGCGAGCGGCGCGAGCCCGGTGTCGTATGCCGGGCCGTGCGTCGCCGACCAACGCGACGGGTACGTTCCCCTCGTGAACGCCACGAGCCGATGCTCCGGCTCGGTGGCGGCGGTGACGAGCGCCATCGCCGCCGATGCCTCGCGGCACGAGAGGTACGGCATCCCGTGCACCGGCGCCACCATTGAGCCCGACACGTCGAGGGCGAGCAGGACGCGCTTGCCCGTCGCCGGCACGTTCTCGAACGCCAGGTAGAAGGCGCCATCCAGCGCGTCCACCACCTGGGGCACGGGGGTCCACCGTCCGTCGCCGCGCATGCCGTGTCCCTGCGCGTACGTCTTCAGCGCGGCGAGCAGCCCGAGCGGGTGCACCCTCGCGCGGCGGATCGCCTCGCGGTCGCCGAGGCGCGCGACCACGGTGCGTGCGGCATCGCTCGCCGGCGCAAGGAGTCCCACCTTGCTCATCACGCCGAGGTTGCGCACGAGCGCTCCGAGCGGCATGGCGTCCAGCAATGCCTCCCACACCACCGCGTGCGCGAGGAGCTCGGTGGGGACCATCTCGCGCGTGAGCCGGTGGATGCGGATCACGCGCGCGGCCTCCGCGGCGGTCACCTGCCGCAGCGCCCGCACGGCCTCGATGCGCTCGAGGACATCCGCGTCGGCCGCTCCCCCGAGCTCCAGCGCCCCCTCCCATCCCCGTACGGCGTACCGGAAGAGGAAGTCGTGCGCGGCGCTCGGCGCCTTGGGGTGCGCGAGGCGGAGCGCGTCGCGGTGCGACCACCCATCGCGCGCCTGGTACTTGAGGAGCTGGTACGCGACGTCGGCCGGCGACTTCTCCGTGTACCAGCGTCCCACGGCGCCGCGCACGCCGCGCCCCCAGCCGCGGAACGCACTGACGTACTGGAGCCAGTGGAAGAGGTGCGTCCCCGTGCGCGCCACCTGCGGGAGCGCGGCGAGCGCGGCGGCGCGCGTGGCGTCGTCGCCTGAGCTCGCGGCCATCGCGAGCACGAAGAGGGCGGGGTCGTTCTTCGGCGCGCGCCCGGCGCGGCTGATCTCGACCACCCGGCGCACGACGCGCGCGCCGTCCTCGGCCAGGCACTCGAGCGCTGCCCGCGCGCTCTCGCGCGTGAGCGCCCGCTCGCTGATGTAGTACGTCCCTCCCTCCGCGCCGAGGATGAGGAAGCGGTCGAGGCGCGTCCACCGGTCCACCGCCCAGGTGAAGCCGCCCGCCGAGTTCGGGAGCTGCGTGGTGCCGGGAATCGGCTCGGCCTGCGGCGTGACGAGACGCCGGAGGCGAGTCGCGAAGTGCTGCGTGAAGTCGATCATGTGCTCGCCCTCCCGTGGTCGAGTGTGGTGAAGTGGAATCGAGCTGCGAACGCGGCCATGTCAGCTTTTGTCGAGCGCGCGTGTCTATGCGGTATGCGCATCACATACATCGTCATCACGCTCCTGGCGGCACTCGCGAACGGCTACGCCGCCTGCTTGAACTTCGTCGGCGCGGAGTCGGTGAAAGCCGTCGCGGACCGCTTGCGGCTGTCACGAACGTGGATGATCCCATTCGGCACGCTGTTGGCCGCGGGCGCGGCGGGACTGTTGATGGGGTTCGCCGTCCCGGCGCTCGGCACGGCCGCCGCGATCGGGCTCATCCTCTACTTCGTCTGCGCGCTGAGTGCGCACATCCGCGCGCGTGACCCTCGGGTGGCAGGGGCGGTCACCTTTCTGGTACTGGCGATCGCCGCACTGATCGCCAACGTTGCCTATCACGGCCATTGGCGATGACCCCGGTTCGAGGAGTCACCGCCGTCCGGCACACGTACACGTGGGGAACAGCCGCCGATGGATGAGCGCGAGTGGCTCACTGAGCGCTTTCAGGAGCACAGACGGCACCTGCACGCCGTCGCCTACCGCATGCTCGGGTCCGTGGCCGAAGCCGAGGATGCCGTTCAGGAAGCGTGGCTGCGGATTCGCGACCAGGATCCCAGCGCCGTCGACAACATGCAGGCCTGGCTGACGA
>CAMLEQ010000087.1 GCA_946479015.1 uncultured Gemmatimonadota bacterium
CAGCGTGGGTGGCGCATCGAGGAGCGCGGCGAGCGAGTCCTCCGCTGGCGCGCCGAGGAGCGTGCGCCCGAGCGCGAGACATTCCGCGCGGTCCGCCCGTTCCGCGAGCCACGCGTGCTCGGCCGCGATCCCCGCAGCCGCCGCGCGCCCTCCGGCGAGCTCGCGCGCGATGTCCCGCAGGCGCACCTTCAGCGCGCCGCGCACGAGCAGCGTGAGCATCTCGACCTCCGGCGACGCCACGAACAGGCCGGCATCGTCATCCCACACGCGGCGGTCGAGCATCACGTCCTCCCACGGCAGCCGCCACCCCTTGAGGTGGCGCTCCCCGGCGACGAGGCGGAAGTGCACGTGGCAGTGGAGGAGCGCGCCGGTGGCGCCGTCGAGGCCGAGGTAGTCCTCGACCGCCGAATAGCCCTGGCCGGGCGCCGGCGCGAAGCGCTTGAAGCCGCAGCACGCCAGCACGCGAAGCGCCTGATCGTGCTGTCGCCGGTCGATGAGCAGGTCGAGGTCCGTGATCCCGCACATCCCCTCGCGCGCGTGCGCGTTGCTCTTCCAGTGGCAGTAGAGAATCCCCTCCCGCTGGAAGGCATCGACCAGCGCCACGGCGTTGGCGAGTGGCATCATCGGCCGCCTCCCGCGCCGCCGCGGATGATCCACGCGCCGGGGTCGGGCGACGCCGAGAGGCCGACGGCGGGGGGCGCGCGACGCCGGGCCGCGTGCACGCGCATGGCGGCGACGATGCCGAACGCGAGCCAGAGCGCGCGGAACTGGTCCACGTTGTTCGTCAGCCCCTGGACGGTGGTCGCCAGCACGTAGGCGAAGCCGGCGCGCGACAGCCCGCTGCCCGGGTAGATGCGGATCCGCCAGGCGTCGCGCATCACCACCGCGAGCAGCCAGAGAAAGACCAGCAGCCCGGCGATCCCCAGCTCCGCCGCCGCCGCGAGATAGGTCTCGTGCGTGACCATCGGCTTCAGCCCCTGCACGTGCTGCGCGTAGGCCCCGAACTGACCGTAGCCGATGCCGAGCAGCGGGTGCGTGTAGAACGCCTCGCGCGCGGCGCGCCAGAGCGCGAGGCGATCGTCGATGTTGGGGCCGTCGCCCTCGAACGTGCGCGTGAGGCGGACCATCACGAACGGATGCTGGTCGAGGAACCACCACACGGCGCCGCCGAGCACGAACAGCGCGAGGATGCCGAAGACGATGCGCCGCGGCGTCACGCGCGGCCACCGCCAGCGCAGCGCGAAGGGGAGCCCGACGCAGAATCCCAGGAGCGTGCCACGCGAGCCGGTGGAGAGCGCGCCGAGGAGCAGCAGTGGGATCACCACCGGCCAGGCCAACGTGTGATACTTGAGGAGCAGGCCGCGCCGGTGCGCGACGGCGGCGCGCTCGGTGAGCAGGTTGCTCACGCCGAACACGAGGAACGTGTTGAGGAGAAGGTAGTTGCCGTAGATGTTCGGGTTCTCGAACGGCCCGCTGGGGCGCGGCACGTGGCGGAACACGTTCTCCACCACCGTCAGCGAGGCGAAGGCGGTGGCCAGGGTGATCCCGGCGAGGCAGAACACCACGATGCGATGGGGGAAGTCGTCGTACAGCAGCCAGAACGACGCCATCATCCACATGGCCGCGGCCAGGAACTTGGCGGTCTCCACCGGCGATCGGATGAGATCGAAGAACGTCTCGTCCACCATCGTATTGAGGGTGATGGACGCGACGATGATCGTGAGCATCGCGAACGCGGGGAGCACGTAGTAGGGGAAGGGGATGTCGCGCGCCGCGAAGTTGGCGAGGAGCGCGACGCCCACCACCGCGACCACGAGATCGCCGGCGCTGACGTTGAGCGGCCCGAAGACGTGGTGGAACGGGTAGAGGAGCACGAGGGCGACGAGCAGCGCCGTCTTCACGCGGCCGGCGCCGCGCCGCTGCACGCGCACCGTGACCGGGGCCGCTTCCACGCTGGCGGACATGGACTCGCGCCTCCCGCTCGGCATCTAGGATGCGGGTCGAACGATCGACCGCAGCCGGGGCACCCGGCGGCCCACGAAATCGGCGAGACGCCGAACGAGCCACCGCTCGTCGTCGCCGAGGAGCCAGGCCGGGGCACGCAGGAGCAGCGGCACGCCGGCCGGCACGAGCACCACCACGGCCGCGACGAGCACCCCGATCGGCGGGAGCCAGGGGCGCGCGGCGGCGGCCACGAGGGCCGTGATGCCGCCGCACAGCGCCGCCAGCTTCACGCCGGCCAGATGCGCCCGGAAGAAGCCAACCCACGACAGGCCAAGCAGGCGCGTGCTGAGATGCGCCATGAGCAGGAAGTTCACCAGCAGCGCGAACAGCACGCCCGTGGCCACGCCCGAGATCCCCCACGGCTGGCCGAGCGCGCCGCCGCCGATGACGAGTCCCGCGTAGATCCACTGCCGCCACGCGCGCGCGTACACGGCGCCGAGGGCGCGCGTGAGCGAGTCGCTCACCTTGTAGCTCGTGCGGAAGAGCGTCCCGGCGGCGAGGATCTGGAGCGGGCGCGTCGCCGCCGTCCACTTGGGCCCGAGCAGCACGAGCACGAGCTCCGGGGCGAGCACGATCACCAGCGTGCTCACCGGCAGCGTGGCCACCGCCACCGCGGCCACCGCCCGGCGATAGGCGGCGCCCACGCGAGAGCGCTCGTCCTGGATCTGCGCCATGGCCGGGAAGAGCACGTCATCCATCACCTGGCCGATCAGCGTGGCGGGCATGGCCATCAGCTGGTACGCGCGCTCGTACAGGCCGAGGGACACCACGCCGAGCCACTTCACGACCACCATGTAATCGCCGTTGACCGCCGCGTAGTTGCCGATGCGCGCCAGCGTGAGCCCGCCGCCGAAGGTGAGCAGCTCGCGCAGCTCGCGGCGGCGCACCGCCGGGCGCCAACTGTGCGGGCGCCGCACGTCGACTCCCGCCGTGTACGCCGCCGTCTGCACCAGTTGCGCCCACACCAGCGCCCACACGCCGAGTCCGAGCCCCGCGAGCGCGATCCCCACCACCCCGTACCCGATCGCGTACGATGCGACGCGGATCGCGGCGATGGTTCGGAACTCCAGGTCGCGGCGGAGCAGTGACTCCGCCACGATGGACCCGCTCTGGATCGGCAGCGACCAGGCGAGCGCCCGCACCACCGGAGCGAGCGCCGGGGCGTGCAGCCCGGCGGCGATGAGCGGCGCGCTCGCCCAGAGCAACCCGAGCAGGAGCACTCCGAACAGCACCGAGCACACCGTCCCCGTTTGCACGTGGGCGGGACGGAGCGCCGGGTGCTGCACGATGGCCGGCCCCACGCCAACCTGCGAGAAGATCATGGAGAGCTTGATCACCAGCATGCTCGCCGAGGCGAGACCGAAGTCGCGTGGCGAGAGCAGGCGCGCCAGCACCGCGAGCACCGCGATGCTCAGCGCGCCCTGGGCGGCGGCGCTGCCGGTCATCCACAACCAGTTCGCGAGCGTGCGGTCCGTCCGGCCGCGTCGGACCGCCGGCGTCGCCACGCCCTCGCTCGCGTCCTGGATCACCCCCGGTCCTCCGCTCCGTCGTAGTAGTCGGAATCGTAGTACGGGGGCTTGGCCACGTTCCGCGGATCGTTCAGCACCGCACCCAGCACGTGCGCGCCCACGCGGTCGCACTGGCGCAGTGCCTCGAGCGCCAGCTCGCGACCGGTGGTGCCGGCGCGCACCACCACCAGCACGCCGTCGGCCATCGCGCCGAGGATCGCGGCGTCCGCCGCGGCGAGAATGGGCGGGGTGTCGAGCACCACGATGTCGGCGTTCCGCGAGATCCCCTGGAGGAGGAGCCGCGTGCGCTCGCCGTTCAGCGACATCAGCGACTGTCTGGTGGGCTTGCCGCGCGGCAGGAGCGAGAGCCCATCCACGCACGTCGGGTGCACCACCGCCGCATCGGTCTGCCCTTCGAGCAGCTCCGCCAGGCCTGGCGTGCGCGGCACACCGAAGATCCGGTGCAGCCGCCCGTGGCGCAGATCGCCATCCACCAGCAGCACGCGGAGCCCCTCGTTCGCGAAGCTCACCGCCAGGTTCGCCGCCGTGAACGTCTTCCCCTCGCCCTGGATCGCGCTCGTGATGGCCACCGTGCGGAGGCCCTCGTCGCGCGGGAAGAGCGGCAGGTTCGCCCGCAGGATGCGATACGCCTCGGCGCCCGCCGACGGCGTGCTGGCGATGGTGATCAGGTCCGCGCGCCCCGCCGGCCCGAGCGTCGCCGCTCCGGCGTTCGGCTCGCTCCCGTTGCCGAAGGGGAGGAGCCGGCGCAGCCACCACGACGCGGTGGACGCCTTGGGGATCACGGCGAGGCCCGGCACCTGCAGCAGCTTCTCCAGCTCATCCCGCCGGCGGATGGACGGCTGCTGGAGCTCGCGCACGAACGCCACGCCGCCGCCGAGCATGATGCCGAGCAGCAAGCCGAAGCCCACCTTCACCAGGCGCAGGCTTCGCTCCGGCTGGTACGGCACCGCCGCCGTGTCCACCACCTCCACCTCTCCCGTCCCCACGGCCGCCGCCATGCGTGCCTTCTGGAGATCCTCGCGCAGATCCTCGCTGATCTTCTCGCGCGTGCTCACCGCCTTGGCGAGGCGAGCTTCCTCGGCCTGCATCGACGGCAGCTCGCGCAGCGGCGCCGTGGTGCGTTCCTGGAGGGCGCGCAGCGACGTCACCCGTGCATCGAGCAGCGTGACGTAGCCGCGCACCGCGTCCGTCAGCGCGCCGCGCGTGCTGGCGATGTGCTCGCGCAGGTGCTGCACCTCGGGATCGGTCTCCGCCCGGCGCCAGGTGCCGGTGGTGAGCGAGTCGAGCCGGGTCTGATCCTTCTCCAGCTCGTCGGAGAGCTGCGCGATCCCCGGGTCGTGATTCAGGTCCTGCGCCGAGAGGAGCACGCGCATCCCGCTCTCCCAGCTCTTGGGATCGGCGTTGCCCAGCCGGTCGAGCAGCTCGCCGTACATGCGGCGGTCGGACTCGAGCTGCGCGATGTTCATCTCCAGCGTCAGCAGATCCGACTGCTGTCCGCCGAGGAGACGCTCGGACTTGAAGAACGCGCCCTTGGAGCGGAAGGCGCTCAGCGCATCGGTCGCGGTCGCGAGCAGCGAATCGCTGTGCGCGATCTGGCTCTCCAGGAGCTGCCGGCGGAGCTGCGACTTGAGCTGCGCCGTGCGTCCGTTTGCCGCCTGGAAGGTCTCGATCACCCGGTTCACCACGCGCTGCGCGAGCTCCGGATTCGGGTCCGCGTAATCCAGGGTGATCACATCGGTCTGCGGGACCGGCGTGAAGTGCATGTTCGACCGGAGCACATCGATCGCCGCACCGGTCGGGAGGACGAGGAGCATCGCGTTCCGCAGCCCGGGCGCCGAATCCACCACGAAGCTCACGCCGTTCAGCGAGAGGGGCCGGTGCCACGCGGCGCGCGCCGACGCGCCGCCGTGGCCGCGCATCACGACGCCGCTCTTCGAGAACTCGAGGCGCAGCGTGTCCTCCGGCGCCTCGGGCGCGACGTGCACGTCGCGCAGGAGCCAGAGCGGCATCGCCGTCGGGGAGGGGAGGAGCGGGAACGAGCCGGACGGCTCCGCGAGCCGGAGCCCCTCGTGCGCCACCACATCTCCGAGCACGCTCCGGCTCTGGAGCACCTGGAGCTGCGACAGGATGGGGTTCGCGACCTTCAGCAGGTCGGGGTTGTCCGCGGTCTCCTCGCCCGTGCCCTGCACGATCACCTTGCGGGCATCGGCCACGCGCACCACGGCGTTCGCGCGATAGAGCGGCTGCTCGAGGTACGCGAACCACATCCCCAGCGCCATGGGGACGGCGGCGATGCAGAGCGCGAGACGGGCGTGACGGCGAAGCGCCGCCACGATGTCACGGCCGCTGAGGCGCGGTCCGCCGACCTCGTCCGCGCTCCGCAGCAGCTCCTCGCGGATGAGCAGGGCGGGGAGCTCGCTCGGGGGCGCGATGCGGCGCTCCCGATACGCCAGATCTCGCAGCGCGCTCATCAGCGGACTCTGGCAATGGCCGTCACGATCGCCGCGGTGGCACCGAGGACGGTGACCGCCGGGCCGAAGAAGTCGCGCCAGAGGGCGCGCTTCTTCGGCACCACCAGCTCGTCGCCGGAACGGACCGGCATGAGCGCCGTGGCGAGTTGATCGCTGTTGAGGTGGACCGTCGTGCGCCGGCCGTCGCGCACGAGCTGCGCCTGGTCGCTGCGTCCATCATCCGTGACGTCGCCCGCCAGCACGATCGCCTGCGACACGGTCATGCCAGGGCGGACGGCGAAGATGCCGGGGTGCTTCACCTGCCCGCCGACGGCGATGCGCAGGTACGGCTCGATGACGAACTGCGGATCGGCGTCGAAGCGCGTGAGGAAGTCGTGCACGCGCTGGTTGAGCTCCGACAGGGGAACGCCGCCGAGGCGCACTGCCTTGTACAATGGATGGGCGACCGACCCGTCCGGCGCGAGCGCGAAGGTGCCGCTCAGCTCGGGATGGTGCCAGACCGTGATGCGCACCGAATCGTCCGCTCGCAGCATCAGTGGTTCCGCGGCGGCCGACGGCGCGAACGCCTGAGCGGGGAGCGGGCGGGCGGCCGCGAAGGCGACCGACAGGGCGACCAGGGAGATGGCGATCGGCGCGAGCGCTCGGGACGGGTGCTTCGCGAACGTCGCGCGACGAGGATGCACGGTCATGGGCTACTCCAGTGATGGAACCTCCCCGACCACGCGAGCGCTGGCTCACGTCGGGACGGACCGGAGTCGCCCCAGCGATCGCGCGCGGGCTACATAGTAGCGTCCCACTGCCAGACCGATCGCTTCATGACGAAAATGTAATTCGTCGATGCTCGCGCGCGCCGCACGCGGCGGTGCGCGCGCCGCCGACCGGTTCGCGCCACTCATTATTACTGCTACTTCGATTCTCATATGATCTTCTTCACGACGATGTCGCACGCGCACTGCACGGCGTGTGGCGCCTGCACCACCGCGCGCCGTGGTCCACACCCTTCGGTGCGCTCATGACGTTCGACGCGGCACTCGATCCGATCGGGGAGTGGATCGCGGAGGGCGTGATCGCGCGCGCGGCGGCCACGGTGCTGCACCACGGATCGGTGGCTGCCGAGCGATGCTGGGGTGATGCCGACGATGGCCGACCGCTCGATGGCCACACGCTCTTTCCCTTCGCGTCGCTCACCAAGCCCTCGCTCGCGACGGCGATCCTGCGGCTCGTGGAGCGCGGCGAGCTGACGCTCGACTACCCGCTCGGCCGGGCGCTCCCGGCCGCGCCCCCCGCCATGCGCGCGATCACCATCGCGCAGCTCCTCACGCACGTGTCGGGATTCCCCGAGCACGTGCCTGGCGTGACCGCGCTGGAGGCGGCACGCGCGCCCGTCGGGGCGTACGTGGACGCGGCGCTCCGGGGTGGACTCGAGTTCGCGCCCGGGACGCGCGTGCTGTACAGCAACGCGGGGTTCCAGGTGCTCGGCGCGATGGTGGAGCGCGCGACGGGCGTGCCGGTGGCGGACCTGCTCGAGCGCGAGACGTTCGAGCCGCTCGGCATGCGCGGCGCGACACTGCGGCCGCTGGCGCGTCCCGGCGCGCGGACGGCACGCGTGGAGCTCGGCGCGCGCGCGAGCGATCCGCGCACGGCCATCTACAACTCCCCGTACTTCAAGCGTCTCGCGCGGGCCGATGGCGGGTTGTTCGCGACGCCGCGCGATGTCGCGCGGCTCCTGGAGATCTACCGCCTGGCGGGTGACGGCGCGCTCGGCGCCGCGACCGCCCGCGCCGCCGTCACGAGCCACACGCACGGCATCCCGGGGCGGTACGGGCCGTACGAGTGGGCGAGCTGCGACTTCGGGTGGAGCTGGGAGATCCGGAACGGGAAGTCTCCCCACCCCACCGGCTCGCGCACGTCGCCGCGCACCTTCGGGCACATCGGCGGGTCGGGGGTGCTCGCGTTCTGCGATCCCGACCGGCGCCTGACGGTGGTGATCCACACCTGCCGCGCCTTCGCCGATGGCTGGGCCGCCGAGCGCCCCTACCTCACGCGCCTGGCGAGCGCGCTGGTGGACGCCGCGGAGCGCATGGGCTGACCGCCGCTCGCCGCGATCACGGCGCGGCCACGACAATGTGACGGAAGTGTCACGTCGGCTTCACGCTGCGTTCACGAAGTCCGGCGTAGTCTGCCTCTGCAACCGGCCACGGCCTACCGGAGGCAGCGACCACCGTGATGCTTCGCAATCGTCATCTCCTCGCGCTCGACGCCCTGCTGCTCCCGCTCACGCCGCTCGTCGCCTACCTGATCCGCTTCGACGGGTTCGACTGGGGGGCGCGGGGAGTGCACGATGCGCTGCGATACGCGGCGCTCTCCGTTCCACTGAAGCTCGCGATCTATTTCGCCGACGGACTCTACCGCCGGCTCTGGCGCTTCACCGACAGCACCGATGCCGCGCAGCTCGTGCGGTCCGTGGCCCTGTCGGCGGCGGCGTGCGCGCTCCTCGGGAGCGTCGCGCTGCCGGAGCTGGGGGTGCTGACGGGGCGCGTGCCGCTGTCGGTGCTGGTGCTCGATGCGTTCCTCACCGCGGCGGTGGTCATCGCGCTGCGATTCCTCGGCCGCTCCCGCGGCGCGCCGCGGCTTCCGCGGACCGGGACGCGGCGGCGCGTGCTCATCGCCGGCGCCGGCGCGGCGGGGGAGATGATCGTGCACGAGCTGCGCGAGAATCCGGCGCTGGGGCTCGTGCCCATCGGCTTCGTGGATGATGACCGGCGGAAGCACCGCCATCGCCTGTGCGCGCTCCCCGTGTTCGGCTCGCTCTCCGAGATCCCGGACCTCGTGGCGCAGCACGGCGTGGAGGAGATCATCATCGCCATGCCCAGGGCGCCGGGGACCGTCGTGCGGCAGGTGGTGCGCGCGGCGGGCGATGCCGGCGTCCCCACGCGCATCGTCCCCGCGATGTTCGAGATCCTCGCCGGGCGCGTCGGGGTGTCGAGCCTGCGCGCGGTGCGCATCGAGGATCTGCTGCGGCGCACGCCGGTGGAGACCGATCTCGGCCCGGTGAGCGCGCTGGTGCGCGGCCACACGGTGCTCGTCACCGGCGCCGGCGGCTCCATCGGGAGCGAGCTGTGTCGGCAGCTCGCGCGGCTCGAGCCCGCGCGGCTGGTGCTGCTCGGCCACGGGGAGAACTCGATCTTCGAGATCCAGCAGGAGCTGCGCGCGCGCCACCCGGCGCTCGCGCTCACGCCGGCGATCGCCGACGTGCGCGATGGCGACCGGATCATGGCGCTGTTCGCGCGCTACCGCCCGACCGTGGTGTTCCACGCGGCGGCGCACAAGCACGTGCCGCTCATGGAGGACAACGTGGTCGAGGCGGTGACCACGAACGTGCGCGGCACCCGGAACGTGGTGGATGCGGCGGCGGCGTGCGGCGTCGGCCAGCTCGTGATGATCTCGACCGACAAGGCGGTGCACCCGTCGAGCGTGATGGGCGCGACGAAGCGCGCGGCGGAGCTGGTGGTGCAGCAGGCGGCGGCGCGCGGGCGGCGATTCATGGCGGTGCGCTTCGGCAACGTCCTCGGCAGCCGCGGGAGCGTGGTGCCGATCTTCCTCCGGCAGATCCGCGCCGGCGGCCCCGTGACGATCACGCACCCGGAGATGCGCCGCTACTTCATGACCATTCCCGAGGCGGTGCAGCTGGTGCTCCAGGCGGGCGCGCTCGGACACGGCGGCGAGGTGTTCGTGCTCGACATGGGCGATCCGGTGCGGATCGTGGATCTCGCCTCGGACCTCATCCGTCTCTCCGGACTCGAGGTGGGCGCCGACGTGGACATCGAGTTCGTCGGGATGCGTCCCGGCGAGAAGCTCGTGGAGGAGGTGTTCTTCGACGGCGAGCACGCCTCGCCCACGCACCACCCGAAGGTGCTGCGGGCGCGGAACGTCAC
Organism: uncultured Gemmatimonadota bacterium; assembly: GCA_946479015.1. Next base: position 9,940 of record CAMLEQ010000087.1, read on the forward strand.
CCCCGCCGACGCGGTGATGCGCGCCGTGGATGCGCTGCTCGATGCGGCGGCGGAGGGGTGCTCCGACGAGGTGCTGCGCGGGCTGCTCCAGGAGGTCGCCCCCGACTTCGTGCCCGGCGGACAGGTGCCGGAGGCGGAGCGCGCGGTGGCCTTCACGCCGGTGGCGCTCGCCGACCGCGCGCCGGGACGCGGTGTTGCCGCGCCGCCGTACCCGCTCCGCTCCACCACGGAAAAGATGGCCACGCCGGGCTGATCCCCCGCGCGTCGCACGGATCATCGCTCGTCCGTCCCGTCGCACTGGCTCTAGCGCACCGGAGGGAGACCGTGAGAATCGTGTACATCGTCACCAGATCGGACACCGTGGGCGGCGTCCAGGTGCACGTGCGGGATCTCGCGCTCGCGCTGCGCGATCGCGGGCACGAGGCCACCGTGATCGCGGGGCATCGCGGCGTGTTCACGGAGGAGCTGGGCGACCGTGGCGTCGCCTTCCGGTCGCTCCCGCACCTGGGGCGCGCGCTCCGCGCCTCGGACGACGCGCGCGCGCTCACCGAGATCCGCGCCGCGCTCGCGGAGCTCGAGCCCGACCTCGTGTCGACGCACGCGGCGAAGGCCGGATGCCTCGGGCGCATCGCCGCGCGCTCCCTCGGCATCCCCGCCATCTTCACCGCCCACGGGTGGTCGTTCACCGACGGCATCCGCTCCAGCCGCACGCACGTGTACCGCTGGGTGGAGCGGCTCACCGCGCGCTTCGCGAAGCGCATCATCACCGTCTCCGAGTACGACCGGCAACTCGCCGTGCAGCAGCGCGTGGCGCTGGCGCACAAGCTCGTGACGGTGCACAACGGCGTGGTCGATGTCCCGGCGGCGCTGCACGCCTCCCCCGGACGGTCGCCGGTGCGCCTGGTGATGGTGGCGCGGTTCGAGGAGCAGAAGGACCACGCGACGCTGTTCCGCGCGCTCGCCGGCCTGCGCGAGCAGCCGTGGCCCTGGCAGCTCGAGCTGATCGGGGACGGTCCGCTCTTCTCCGAGGCGGTGGCGCTGGCGCAGCAGCTCGAGATCACCCCGCGCATCCAGTTCGTGGGCTTCCGCCGCGACGTGATGCGGCGCCTCGCGGAGGCGCAGGTGTTCCTGCTCATCACCAACTGGGAGGGATTCCCCCGGAGCATCCTCGAGGCGATGCGGGCGGGGCTCCCGGTGGTGGCGTCGGATGTCGGCGGGAACGGCGAGTCGGTGGTGCATGGCGAGACGGGCTTCCTCGTGCCGCGCGGCGACGTGTCGGCGCTCCGGACGGCGCTCGCGCGCCTGCTCGCCGATCCGGATCTGCGGGTGCGGATGGGCAGCCGCGGGCGGCGGCGCTTCGAGGAGCGGTTCACGCTCGAGCGCATGTGCGAGAAGACGTTCGCCGTGTACCGCGACGTGATGGACGCCGGCGCGGTCG
>CAMLEQ010000088.1 GCA_946479015.1 uncultured Gemmatimonadota bacterium
GTGGAGGTGATCGTGCCGCCGATCACCGCGCGGCCGAGCGGGGCGCGGAAGTCGGCGCCCTCGCCGTGGCCGATCGCCACCGGGAGCATCCCGGCGATCAGCGCCAGCGTCGTCATGATGATCGGGCGGAGACGGATGCGCCCCGCCTCGATCAGCGCCTCGCGCAGTGGGGCGCCGCGTTCTCGCGCCCACTTCGCGAAGTCGATCAGCAGGATCGCGTTCTTCGCCACGATCCCCATGAGCAGGATCACCCCGATCAGACTCATGATGTTCAGCGTGTCGTGCGTGATCGCGAGCGCGAGCACCACGCCGATGAGCGACAGCGGGAGCGACACCAGGATCGCCAGTGGATCGATGAACGACCCGAACTGCATCACGAGGATCAGGTACATGAGCAGCACGGCGATCCCGAGCGCGGTGTAGATGCGCGTGAACACCTCGTTCTGGTCGCGCGCCTCGCCCCCCTGCGTGATCTGATAGCCCGGCGGGAGGCGCAGCGTGGTGAGCTTCGTGTTGATGTCCTGCACCACCTCGTTGAGCGGCCGTCCCTGCGTGTTGGCCTGCACGATCACCACCTTCTCGCGGTCGAGCGTGCTCACCTGCGCCGGACCGAGCCCCGACTTGATCGTGGCGATCTGCCCGAGCGGGAGGATCGCCGGCGCACCGTCCGGGCCCTGCCCCACCACCAGCGGAAGCTGCTGGAGGTCGGTGACGCGCTCGCGCGCGCCGGGCGCGAGCCGCACGCGCACCTTCCGCTGCTCGCCGGTGGGATCGGTCCAGTAGCCCGCGTCCACGCCGGCGAACGCGGGGCGCAGCGACTGCGCCACCTGCCCCACCGTCACGCCGAGCGATCCGGCGAGGCCGCGGTTGAGCTGCACCTCCAGCTCCGGCTTCTCCCCGCGCGTGGAGAGCCCCACGTCCACCGCCCCCGGCACCTTCTCCACCATCGCCTGCGCCTGCTCCGCGAGCCGCGTGAGCACGTTCGCATCGGGGCCGCGCATCTCGACCTGGATCTGCTTGTACGCGCCGCCGAACCCGCTCGTGAACACCGACGTCTTCACGCCGGCCACGCGCGCGAGCTCGTGCCGCAGCTCCTCGCCGAACGCGTCCTGGCTCACGCTCCGGTCGGCCTTCGGGATCAGGCGCACGTAGATCAGCCCCTCGTCCACCGAGGGCGTCTGCCCCGGCACGGCGGCGCCGATGGTCGTGTAGGTGTACGCCACCTCCTTGTGTGCGCGCGCGATGCGCGCCACCTGCTCCGCCTGGATCGTCGTGTAGTCCAGGCTCGAGCCGGGGGGCGCCTCCACGATGATGTTCACCTCGCTGCGGTCGCTCACCGGCACGAAGCCCCCTCCCACCTGCCGCACCACCGGCACGACCTTCACGAGCATCACCATCCCCGCCAGCACGGCGACGCTCGCCAGCAGCCGCAGCCACGCGCTCACGCGCCACTGGAGCACGAGCACTATCGCCACCACCGCGGCGAGCACCACTCCCGCCGCGAGCATCCCCTTCACCGGAATCATGAGCGCCGCCGCGAACGAGCCGGTGGCGATCGCCACCATCGCCAGGCGGTGGTCGAGCGCCCAGGCGACCACCCCCTTGTACTCGTCGGCCTTCCGGTCGAACCACTTGTTGAACCGCGCCAGCGCCCGCGAGATCGGATTCCGCATCTGGTGCATCTCGAGCTGCGGATCGGGCCAGTACGCGGAGAGCATCGGGTCGAGCGAGAACGACACGAACAGCGACACGAGCACGGCGCAGGCGATCGTGAGCGCGAACGGCTTGAACCACTGCCCGGCCACGCCGTACATGAACGCCACCGGCACGAACACCGCCACGATCGAGAACGTGGTGGCCGCCACCGCGAGGCCGATCTCGTCCGTCCCCTCGTGCGCCGCCTCGTAGTGGTCCTTTCCCATTTCGATGTGGCGCACGATGTTCTCTCGGACCACGATCGCGTCGTCGATCAGTATCCCGATCGCCAGCGACAGGCCGAGCAGCGACATCGTGTTGAGCGTGAACCCGAACGCCCACACGGCGATGAAGCTCGCGAGCACGGACACCGGCAGCGCGAGCCCGGTGATCACCGTCGACCGCCACGAGTTGAGGAAGAGGAACACCACGAGCACGGTGAGCAGCGCCCCCTCGATCAGCGCCTCCTGCACGTTCTTCACCGCGTGGCTCACCCGCACCCCGGCGTCCTGCACGACCTCCAGCTTCGCGCCGGGCGGGAGCTGCTTCTGGAGCGCCGCGACGCGCGCGCGGATGGCGTCGCTCACCTGCGTGGTGCTGTAGCCCTTGGACTTCAGCACCTCGATCCCCACCGCCTCGCGCCCGTTGAACAGCGCGGCGGTGCGCGCCTCCTCGGTCCCCACGAACACGTCCGCCACCTGCCCCAGGCGCACCACCTGGCCGTTCTTCTCGGCCACGGTCAGCCGCTCGAACTGCTCCGGCGTGTCGAGCCGCCCCTTCAACCGAATGGACCGCTCCTGGAGCGGCGTGTTCAGCCGCCCCACCGGCGCGGCCAGGTTCTGCGCCTCGAGCGCCTGGACCACCTGCGCCACGCTCACCCCCGCCGACTGCAGGTCGGCAGGGCGCACCTGGACGGTCATCTCCGGGTACGTGCCGCCCACCACGCTCGCCTGCGCCACCCCGGGCACCGCGCGCAGGTCGCGCACGATGAGCGGGTCGGCGAGCTTCGTGAGCGCGTCGCGCGAGAGCGTGGACGACGTGAGCGCGAGCGAGAGCACCGACTGCTGCGACGGATCGAAGCGCGTGAGGATCGGCTCCTTCATCTCGTCGGGGAGGTCGGCGCGCTTGGTCGAGATCGCGTCGCGGATGTCCTGCGAGGCCTGCTGGATGTCCTTCTCGAAGTCGAAGAACACGATGAACTGCGCCAGCCCATCCGTGGACGTGGACGTGGTCTTCGACCAGTCCACCCCCTCGATCGACGAGAACGCGTCCTCGATCGGCTGCACGATCTCGCGGTTCACCTGATCCGGCGACGCGCCGGGGTAGGCGATGCTCACGCCGATGATCGGCTGCTGGATGTCGGGGAACTCGTCGGTGTGCAGGTTGAGCAGCGCCGCGATCCCGAACGCCACGAGCGCCACCATCACGGTGATGGTGACGATCGGGCGCCGGATCGCGAAATCCGAGATGAACATGAGCCTCTCCTATCGCTCCGCGGTCGTGCGATCGCTCGGCGCGAGCACGCGCACCGGCGTTCCTTCCGCGATCCCCTGAGCGGCGCCGAGCAGCAGCGTGTCCCCCGCGGCGACCCCGCTCGTGATCTCCACCTGCTCCGTGGCCTCGTCGCGCAGCCCGAGCGCCACCGGAACCTTCTGCGCTTTCCCGTTCCGCACGCGCACCACCGACGGCGTCACCCCCGCCTCGTCGACGGCGCTCGCCGGGGCGAGCAGCCCCTTGCGCACCTCGCTCGACACGCGCCCCTGCGCGAACAGCCCGGCCACGAGCGTGCTCCCCTTGTTCGGGATGGACACGGTGAGCCGGACCTGCCGCGTGGCCGGATCGGCCGCCGGGTTGATGCGCTCGATGTGCCCCGTGAAGGTGCGCCCGGGATACCCGTTCACCGTGAACTCCACCGGCGCGCCCACGCGCAGCGCGCCGATCTGCTCCGCCGGGACGCTGGCGTCGTAGCGCATGCTCGTCGGGTCCACCACCGTCACCAGCGCCGTCCCCGGCTGCACCACGTCGCCCGCGTTCACGGGGCGGTCGCTCACCGCGCCGGTGAGCGGCGACCGCACCTGCGTGCGCGAGAGCTGCTGCCGTGCGGTCGCCAGGCGCGCCTGGGCGTCGGCCTGCGCGGCCTCGGCGGCGGCGAGCGCGCGCTGCGACGCCTCGAGATCGCGCTCGGCGATCGCTCCCGCCTGCTCCAGCGTGCGCGAGCGCTCGAGATCCCGCTTCGCGTTGTCCAGCGCGAGCTGCGTCGAGCGCACCGCGGACTGCGCGGAGAGGTAGCTCTCGCGGATCGCGGTGTCGTCGATGCGCAGGAGGAGCTGCCCCTCCTTCACCTTCTGCCCGCGCTCCACGTACGTCTGCACCACCGGTCCCGCCACCTCGGCGCGCACGGTGGCGCTCTGCTCCGCCTCCAGCGTGCCGGAGATCAGCGGCCCCGTGCGGAGCTCCCCGGTCGAGATCACGGCGACGTTCTCCTTCGCGACCGTCACCGGCTGCGGCGCCTGCGCCGCGGGCGCTTCCTTCTTGCCGCAGGCGGCGAGCGCCAGCGCGAGCGCGGCGAGCCCCGCTCCTCTCCCCCACCGGGCGCGCGCGCGCGCGGACCCGCTCCCGTCGTTCTGCATCATGGCTGGATCCCCACTTGGCTCGCCTGCGCCGCGCTGGTGATGGCGGGCTGCGTCGGCGACGTTTGTCTTGGTGTCTGCTGCGGAATCGTGAGCGGCGTCGGCGTCGCTTGCTGCGCCGACGGCAGCGCCGCGCCGGCGGCGCCGGCGATCGGCAGGTCGCGCAGGAGCGCCACGCGCATCCTGGCCACCTGGAAGTCGCGCGAGGCCTGCGCGCGGTTCGCCTGCGCCTGCTGGAGCTGCAGCCGCGAGTCGCTCAGCTCCGTCTGCGTCGAGATCCCCTCGCGGTAGCGGACCTCGGCGATCTGGTACGCGCGCGAGGCCTGCTCCACCGTCCCCATGCTCGCCTGGAACTGCGCGGCGGCGGCGGTGAGCTGCGCCAGCGCGTTGCGCGTGTCCAGCTCCGCGGCCTTCCGCGTCTGCCGGAGGCGCGCTTCCGCCTCGCGCAGGTTCGCCTCGGCGATCACCTGGTCGGCATGGATCGAGCCGCCGGTGAACAGCGGCACGGAGAGCGTGCCGGTGATCGTCCAGTTGGTGCGGAACTGGTTCCAGTCGGGGAAGCCCGTGGGCGGGAAGGCCACGCGCCCGTACGCCGACGAGAGCGTGAGCGTGGGGATGCGCTGCGACTTCGCCACCGTCACCGCGCTGCGCTCCGACACCACGTTCTGTCCCGCCTGACGCACCGGCGCGCGGCGCGTCACGCTCGTGTCGGGCTCCGCCTTCAGGATCGACGCGAGCTGCGCGCCCATCGCCGACGACGTGTCTCCCAGCTCGGTGGTGAGCGCGAGCGGCTGGTCGAGCGGGAGCTGCAGGAGCTGCGCGAGGCGCACGTAGGCGATGTCGCGCTGCGACCGCCGCTGGATCACCACCGGCACCTGGTTGTCGCGCGTCACCTGCGCGCGCAGCAGCTCGAACTCCGGCTGGTTCCCCACCTGCCGCGCGAGCCGCGTCTGCGCGAGCGTGGTGTCCGCCTGCGCGAGGGTGGCCTGGGCGATGGTGAGCAGACGGTCGGAGAGCGCCGCATCGTAGTACGCCTGCGCCACGTCGAGCACGAGCTGCGCGCGCGCGGACGTGAGCCCGATCTCCGCGCTCTCGCGCGCGGCGTCCGCCTGGTGGCTCTGCGCCCGGATGCGTCCGCCGGCGAACAGGTTCTGCGAGAGGTTGAGCCCGAGGTTGAACTGGTTGGCGGCGCCGAAGCCCGCCTGGCTGAAGTCGATCCCCCCGCCGCTGGTGCAGCCGAGCGCCTGCTCGAGCAGCGACACGCGCTGCTCGAGCGGCGCGGCGGGATTGGGGACGAACGTCGAGCACTCCGGCGGCCCCGTGGTGGTGTCGCTGCCGCCGCCGAGCCCCTCGAACTGCGACTTGAGCGTGCGCGTGTACGAGGCGCTCGCGCTGATCTGCGGGAGCCACTGGCTGTGCGCCTTCTGCTGCTGTCCGCGCGCGCGCGACACGCCGGCCTGCGCGATGGCGATGTCATCGCTCACCTTCTCCGCCAGGGAGAGCGCCTCGTCCAGGGAGAGCTGGCGCGCCGGGGCGCTCGCGGAGTCGCGCGCGGTGGAGTCCGCGCCCTGCGCGCGCGCGGGCGCGGCGGCCGTCGCCGCGGCGGCGAGGGCGGCGAGCGCGGCGAGCGCGGCGCGAGGCATGATCCATCCCCTCGATCTATGGAGCGTCATGAAGCGTGGTTCCGTGGTTCGGTGGTGTCGGACGTCAGGCGCTCGGGACGCCGAGCGCGCGGACGAAGAAGCGCACCTTCTCGGCGATCGTGTCCTCGGCGCTCGAGGCGTACACGTCCGTCATGATGTCGCGTCCCATCGCCTCGGCGAACAGCGCGCCCATGAGCATCGTCGCGGCGGCACGGGCGTTCGTGTCCGGCGCGGCGAGACCGAGGTCGATGAGACGGTTCACGTAGCGCACGAGCTCGCTGGTGGACTGTGTGGCCCCGGTGCTGGCGATCGGGACCACTTCCGGGTGCTCCTCCATCTCCCCCATCACCTTCCGGATGACGGAGCGGTGGGAGTAGAGGTGACTGAAGCGCCCGAGGCACCAGGCGAGGAGCTCGCGCTGGGGGTCGCGCGGGTTCTCGGGGAGGGCCGTGGGCGCATCGCGATCGGCGCAGCAGGTGAGCGCCTCGCGGATGAGGACGTCCTTGGAGCCGAAGTGGCGAAAGAGCGTGATCTCGTTGACTCCGGCCTGCTGCGCGATGCGGCGCGTGGTGGCGCCTCGGTAACCGGTCTCGGCGTACACCTGCGCTGCGGCCTGGAGGATCCGGTCGCGAATGTCCATGGGGGTGGATGATAGCCGAAACACGCGAGTATGCAAGTAGGTACTTACATCAAAATCGAGAGCTCGGATCTTCGCCTTCAGCATTGTTCTGCGGCCAGCGACGGCGGGACTGCACGGTGCCGGACCCAGGCGCGGCAGCGTCCGGGCACACGGCGGTGGCTCGACGTCAGGCGCTTCACTCTGTTCAGCCGGGACGGGCCGACCTAGGATCGGCCTACGCACGATCGGGGTGGTTGGTGTCAGAGCGGCGCGCCGAGGCGGCCGCTCGTCGGGCGATCCATAGGGCAATGGCGACGCGTGGGCCGCAACGTGCGCGTGCGGCCGACGGGAGGAGATTCCCATGGACATGCTACGACTGGCAGGCGACCTGGGCTGGAAGATCTTCCAGGCGGTCAACACCCGGCTCCCGGAGAGCCAGGCTCTCGCACCGGCGTGGGCCCCCGCACCGCTCCTCAAGTCGCGCGAGCGCTCGCGGCCACCACTCGGCTATCCCAGAGAGACCGACTCGCTCTGTCCGCGTTGCGTCGTGGAGACGCGCCGACAGATCATCGCGGGCGAGCGACAGCTCTCCGAGCTCGTGACCGGACACGTCGGCGAGATCAGGGCCACGCTCTACGAGGAGGACGGGCAGATCAGGGTGCGCAAGAGCTGCCCCGAGCACGGCACCTTCGAGGACCTGCTCTCGATCGACGCGGAGTTCAGCCGCCGCATCGAGGGCCGCTTCCCCGGGCGGGACTTCCGGACGTTCGGCGATGCCCTCGTCCACCGGCACGGCACGTCGAGCATCCGCTTCGGCCGAGGCGCGGTGCTGACCATCGATCTCACCAATCGCTGCAACATGATGTGCAATCCCTGCTTCATGGACGCGAACCAGGTGGGCTACGTCCACGAGCTGACGCTGGACGACATCAGGAGGATCCTGGACGACTCGCTCTCGTTCAAGCCGCGCCGGCAGATGTCCGTGCAGTTCTCGGGGGGCGAGCCGACGCTCTCACCACATTTCCTGGAGGCGTGCCGGTACGCGAAGGAGGTCGGCTACATGATGGTGCAGGCCGCGACCAACGGCGTGCGCTTCGCGCTCGAGCCCGAGTTCGCCCACGCGGCGAAGGAAGCCGGCTTCGACATGGCCTACCTCCAGTTCGACGGGGTGACCAACGAGGCGAACTCGCACCGGCACATCAGCAACCTGTTCGACGTGAAGCTGCGCGCCATCGACAACCTGTACGCGGCGGGGATCCGGATCACCCCCGTGGTGACCATCGTGAACACCGTCAACGACCGCGGCGTGGGACCCATCGTCGATTTCTGCATGGAGCACTTCGAGAAGATCGGCGGTCCGGCGTTCCAGCCCGTCTCGTTCACCGGGCGCGACGAGGCGATCGGCGACGCCGACCGCGTGCGGCAGCGCTACACCACGTCGCACCTCGCTCACGAGTTGAGCCGCTACTACGACGGCAAGATCGACCCGCTGCGCGACTGGTTCCCGCTGAGCGTCGGCACGTCGTTCGCCGCGCTCACCGATCATCTGCGGAGCCCCGAGGAGCCGTTCGGGCAGCTCAGCTGCTCCTGTCATCCGAACTGCGGCGCCGCCGTGATGCTCGTCGCCAACGGCCGCACCGGGGAGTGGGCGCCGGTGACGTCGTTCTTCGATCTCGATCGGTTCCTGAAGGACGTGAACGTCATCATCGACTCGGGGCGCGACCGCGCGCTCTCCATCGCGCAAATCGGTCTCTCGTTCCTCAGGAACTTCGATCAGCGCAAGGCGCCGCCGGGGCTCACCCGGGAGCGGCTGCTCGGCCTCTTCAACAAGAAGCTGAGCGGCGCGCTCACGAACGGGCGGGTTCCGCCGCGCCGGGACTGGCGGCTCATGTGGATCGGCAGCATGTGGTTCCAGGATCTCTGGACCTACGACTTCCGCCGCACCGAGATGTGCGTGATCCCGTACGGGACGCAGGAGGGGGAGATCTCGTTCTGCGCGTACAACACCGGCGTGGGGTGGCGGCAGGTGGTGGAGAACATGCACATGGTGGCGACGACGCGGGACTGGTTCAAGCGGCACGGGAGGCATCCCATCTATGCCGGTAATCGGGCGGTGCCGCTGCCGGCGGGGAGGGAGCTGCCGGTGATATCAGCCGGTGCGGGCGGCGGGGTGGGCGCCGGGTGCCATGCGTCGGCGGGGAATGGGAGGTGTGGCTGTCACTAACAGCGTCTCCAGCTACTTCGGCGACCAGATGCAGAATCGCCGGACGATCTCACGTCCGGCGATTCTCGTTGCCTTGCGATGCTGCTCCGCTACGCTGCGCGGCTCACTTGCTCGCCTCGCCGCGGTGCTTGTAGAGCGCCGTGTCTTGCGGCATGGCGACCAGGTGCACGAAGACATCCTTCGGCAGGTAGCGCTCGGCCGCGGTCCTGAGCTCGTCCGGCGTCACGTGTCGATTGGCATACGGATCGGGGATCTTGTCGAGCGGGATCCCCAGCCGATGATAGACGCCGATCGCGTTCAGCCAGTAGCTGTTGTCCTGGAGTGCCGTCTCGTGCTGGCGGTGCTGGATCGTCTCGGCCCGCGCGATCTCCGCCGCGCTTGCCCCGCGCGTGCGCACCGTGTCCAGGATGTGCCTGAGCTCCCGATCCAGCTCGCGTTCCCGCTCCGGGGCGGAGAGGAACCCGAAGAGGGCGCGGTAGTGCTCCTCCGGGAGCGCGTAGGTGAGCGAGGTGACCATCGGGCTGTACGTCCCGCCCAATTGCTCGCGCAGGCGAACGCGCACCCGGTCCCCCAGCACCGTCGTCAACACATCGAGCTTCTGGCGCTCCGTGAGGTACTGCTCGGGCGCGGAGGGGAACGGGCCGTCGAACACCCAGAGCGACTGCGCCTTCGGCTGCTCGAACACGGAGACCTGACTTTCCATCGGGCTGTCGATCGGCCGGGCCTCGAGTGGCTTGGCGTGCTCTCGCTCGGCGCTCGCCGGCAGACTCGCCAGGTAGCGCTCGACGAACGGCCGGACCTCCTCCGGGGTCACCGCGCCCACCAAGGTGAACGTGAAGTCGCCCGCGTTGCCGAAGCGGTTCCGGTAGACCGCCATGGCCTGCTTCACGTCCAGCAGCTCGGCGAGTTGGGTCGAGACCGGCAGGAGCCGCGGCTCACCGCGGGCGAACATCTGGTTGAACTGGTCGTTCAACGAGAAGCCCGTCCCCTCGTACTTGGCCAGACTCGACCAGCTGTGGATCACGGCCGTGTCGAGCTTGGGCGCGGTGAACTGGAGGTAGAGCGTCTGAAAGAGCGTCTCCAGCCCCTTGGGCGAGCCGGTGAGATCGATCGACTCGTCGGCGTAGCCGATGTTCACACGCAGATCGCGCACGCCGCTGGTGGCGAGCTGCTGATCCAGGGTCGAGCGGTCGTGCGTGCCCAGCCCCGCCGCGTCGGTCATGAGCCTGGCCACCATCCGGCCGGGCGTGAGGAAGAGCGAGTCCGGCATCACCGAGAAGCCGCCCGGGCTCCAGGCCTGCACGAGCAGCTCATCCGGGTCGTTCTGCGCTGGCTTGAGGATGACGTGCGCGCCGTTGGAGAGCGTCCACTCCGTGATCCCGGCCAGGGTGTCGCGCTGCTCGCTCGTGATCGTCCCCGGCGTCGGCAGATGATCCAACAGCGGGCTCGCGGCCACCGCGCGCGCGCTGTCCGCCGGCAGCGCCGCGTGCGTGACCGAGTCGAAGAGGGCGAGCACGCCCTGCCGCGTCGGCCTCGGCACGTGCGCGAACTGTGGGACCTGGATCAGCACGCGCCGGCCGCGCTCGGAGCGCCAGAACTTCCCCGCCTCGGCGAGCACCGTGGGCGTGATCGTGGGCAGGATGGCGCGGGCAAGCGTGAGCTCTTGCCGCGCATCGAGCAGGAGTCCATCACCGGTGAGGAACTGGTCGACGTAGGCATTGGCGTACGCCTTCGAGGACTGCGCCGCTTCACTCGCCGCCTGGTGCTCGAGGTGCGCGAGCAGCACGCTCTTCTCGCGCTCCAGCGCCGGCGCCGCGATCCCGTGCTGCGCCACGCGCTCGAGCTCCGTCGCCACCACCGCCAGCGCCCGCTCGAGACTATCCGGGAAGGCGATCACGCTCACGCCCATGAGTTTGATGGGCCGCACCATGCGCCCCTGTTCCCAGTGCGCGACGATGAACGGTCGCGAGGGCTGATGCTGGACCGCGAGGAGCCGCTCTTCCAGGTGCCGCGTGAGCAGTTGCTGGACGAGTGCCTGCCGGTACGCGGCCCTGGTGTCCCTGGGCTGCGTTGGCGCCGGCCAGTAGAGCTGGAAGCCCGGATTCACCTTCCCGCGATAGGCGTCGACCACCGTCTGCGCGGCGGGGGGGAGCGCCGGACTCAGGCGCGCGCGCTCCGTCTTCCGCGCCGGGATCGCCCCGAAACGGCGCACGAGCTCGCGCTGCATCTGCGCCGCATCGACGTCGCCGACGATGATCACCGCCATGAGATCGGGGCGGTACCAATCGTGGTAGAACCGGCGGATCAGGCCCGGCTGCGCCGTCACGAGGAGCGTGGTGTCGCCGATCGGATTGCGCGCGGGGTAGCGCGAGGTGCCGTACCAGAGCGAGTCGTAGTGCGTCTCGACGGTCTGGCTCGCCGTGTCCGCGACGCGCATGCGCCACTCGCCCATCACCACGCCACGCTCGGCCACCACTTCGCTCGAGTCGATCGTGATCCCGCCCGAGGCCCAGTCCT